>CANPBV010000044.1 GCA_947572405.1 uncultured Mycoplasmatota bacterium
CTTCGATGTTTCACGTGAAACATTTTTTTATCTTCGATGTTTCACGTGAAACATTCTTATTTTCCGTTTTTGAATTTACATGTTTCACGTGAAACATATAAAAAACAGAAACATTTCTATGCTTCCGTTTCATTTTCAACTACTTCCCCTATGGCTTCTGTTTCTTCTTTATCGATAACCGCCGCTGTGGCTACTTTTTGTTCCTCTTTCAGATTTATCAAACGAACTCCCTGTGCTACTCTTCCAGTTTTAGATACCTGTTCTAATGATATTCTAATAATAATTCCGCTATCTGTTACTATCATCAAGTCCTCTTCTCCGTGCACAGAATGAAAAGCAACTATACTCCCATTTTTATCTGTAATATTTAATGCTTTCACGCCTTTGCTTCCTCTATGCGTAATTCTATACTCTTCCAAATCAGTCTGTTTTCCATATCCCTTTTCCGTTACGATTAAAACTTGTTGATTTGCTTCGGCTATTTCCAATCCTACTGCAATTCCATCTTCCATTTCGATTCCTTTAACACCTGAGGCACTACGTCCCATAATTCTAATCTCATTTTCATCAAATCTTATCATTCGTCCATTTGATGAAGCAATTAAGATTTCATTTTCTCCTGTTGTTTTCTTTACTGAAATAAGTTCATCATCTTCTCTAAGAGAAATGGCTAATTTACCATTTGTTCTAATATTATCAAATTCAGAAAGTGATGTTCTTTTTACAAGACCTTTTTTTGTACAGAATACCAAACACTTGGACGTTTCTTCTCGACTCACTTTTAACATTACATTAATTGTATCATCTTTATCAATTGGTAATAAATTCACAATTGGTAATCCTTTTGATTGTCTACTATATAGAGGAATTTCATATCCTTTCATCCTATATACTTTTCCTTTGTTCGTAAAGAATAATAAGTAATCATGGGTGGTCATAGAAACTAAATTTTCTACAAAGTCCTCTTCATTAGTAGACATTCCCTTTATTCCCACTCCTCCACGATTCTGTGTTTTATAAGTTTCACTTGTCATTCTTTTAATATATCCTTTATTTGTTAAAGTTATCACAACATCTTCTACTGGAATTAAAGACTCATCTTCTATAAAGTCTATTGCTGTCATATCAATATTTGTACGTCTTTCATCTCCATATTTATTTTTAATTTCTGTTAATTCTTCTTTAATAATTGCAAGTACTCTTTCTGACTTTTCTAAAATATCTTTTAAATCTGTAATTGTTAATTCTAATTCTGCTAATTCAGATTCTATTTTTTCTCTTTCTAAGCCAGTTAATCGCCTTAATCTCATTTCTAAAATTGCTTTTCCTTGCGTTTCACTAAGAGTAAATCTATTCATTAATTCATTTAAAGCTTCTTCATCATTTTTCGATTTCTTTAATAATTGAACAATTTCATCAATGTGATCTAGTGCGATTTTCAAACCTTCTAAAATGTGTTCTCTGGCTAATGCTTTATCCAGATCAAATTGTGTTCTTCTAATAATTACAACTCGTTGATGCTCAATATAAGTTTCTAGAATTTCTTTTAAACTCAATATTCTAGGTTCTTTATTTACGATAGCTAAATTATTAATTCCATACGTTGTTTGAAGTGATGTATGCTTGTATAGATTATTTAAAACAACGTTAGGGTTTGCGTCTCTTCTAATCTCTATTACAATTCGTATGCCATCTCTATTTGATTCATCTCTTAAATCGGTAATTCCATCAATTACTTTTTCTCGAACCAAATCTGCTATTTTGCTAATTAATACTGATTTATTAATCATATATGGAATTTCAGTAACTATAATTTGGGATTTCCCACTTTTGGTTTCCTGTATTTCTGCTTTAGAACGAACTGTAATAATTCCTTTACCAGTTTCATAAGCCTTTTTGATTCCTGCATTTCCTAATATTGTAGCACCTGTTGGAAAATCAGGCCCTTTGATATATTCCATCAATTCTACTATAGACAATTCTGGATTATCAATTAAAGCAATAATACCATTGATTACTTCTGTTAAATTATGTGGGGGAATATTTGTAGCCATTCCTACGGCAATACCTGTTGCTCCATTTACTAAAAGGTTGGGAAAACGGGCTGGTAACACACTTGGCTCATTTTCTTCTGCTGTATAATTGGGTTCAAAATCTACTGTATTTTTATTAATATCACGTACTAATTCCATACTTAATTTTGACATTCTAGCTTCTGTATAACGTTGTGCTGCTGCACCATCCCCATCTATAGAACCAAAATTTCCATGCCCATCTACTAACATATAACGATATGAGAAATCCTGTGCCATACGCACTAGTGCCTCATAAATACTAGAATCTCCATGTGGATGAAAACGTCCCATTACATCTCCAGTAATACGGGCTGATTTCTTATGGGCTACACTTGCTGTTGCTCCTAAATCATTCATACCATAAATAATTCTTCGTTGGACAGGTTTTAATCCATCCCGTACATCTGGTAATGCACGAGCTATAATAACACTCATTGCATAGTCTAAGAATGATTTCTTTATTTCTTTTTCAAAATGTAAATCCTTTAATATTTCTGCCATTCTCTCACCCCACTCATTAAATATCCAAATTCTCTACTAGTTTGGCATTTTCTTCTATAAATTGTTTTCTTGGTTCCACTTCTTCTCCCATTAAATCGGATAATACTTGATCCGCTTGCATGGCATCATCAATTGTAATTCTTAAAAGTGTTCGATTTTCAGGATTCATTGTTGTTTCCCACAATTGGTCATAATCCATTTCTCCTAGACCTTTGTAACGTTGTAAAGAAGTTTTTGTCCCCTCTGGAATTGTTTTTAAATAATCAGATAAATCATCATCCGAATATAGATACTTTTTCGTTTTCCCATATTCTATTTTATATAGTGGTGGTTGAGCTGCATAAATATATCCACCTTCTACCAAAGGTTTAAAATAACGATAGAAGAAAGTTAATAATAAAATTCTAATATGTGCTCCATCCACATCAGCATCGGTCATAATTACAATTTTATGATATCTTAATTTTGAAATATCAAACTCGTCCCCTATTCCAGTTCCAAAAGCGGTAATCATAGAACGGATTTCATTGTTTGAAAATATTCTGTCTAATCTAGCCTTTTCCACATTTAAAATTTTCCCTCTTAAAGGTAGGATCGCTTGTGTTCTACTATCCCGTCCTTGTTTCGCACTTCCTCCTGCTGAATCACCCTCTACAATATAAATTTCACATTCACTTGCATCTTTACTTGAGCAATCAGCTAGTTTTCCTGGTAAACTGGATACCTCAAGAACATTCTTTCTTCTTGTCATTTCCCTTGCTTTTTTTGCCGCTACTCTAGCACGAGCTGCTGTCATTGATTTTTCCACAACTATTTTTGCTTCATCTGGATTTTCTAATAAGAATCTTTCAAATCCTTCACTAAACACAGAATCCGCTATCTTTCTAACTTCACTATTTCCTAGCTTTGTTTTTGTTTGTCCTTCAAATTGTGGGTCTGGATGTTTACAGGAAATAATCATTGTTAATCCTTCTTTGACATCATCACCTGTTAAAGATTCTTCATTATCCTTTAAATATTTATGATTTCTGGCATAATTATTAATAATTCTTGTTAAAGCTCTACGAACGCCTTCTTCATGAGTTCCACCTTCATAAGTATTAATATTGTTTGTAAACGAATATATGTTTGATGAATAGCCAGAATTATATTGAAACGCCACTTCTACAGCAATGCCCTTTTCCTCTCCAGATAAATGAATGATTTGTTCATGAATTGCTGTTTTATTCTTGTTTAAATAGGTAACATATTCACTAATACCACCTTCATATACAAACTCTTCTTTCTTTTTATCCGCTTCTCTATCATCACAAAGTATAATGCGAAGACCACGATTTAAAAAAGCTAATTCTCGAACTCTTGTTTTTAAGGTTTCATAATCATAAACTGTCGTTTCTGTAAAAATTTCTGGATCTGCCTTAAATGTAACTGTTGTCCCTGTTCTATCTGGAGAACATTCCCCTATTACTGAGAGTGGTTGTACAATATGTCCACCGTTTTCAAAGCGAACTTGATAGATTTTACTATTTTGGTAAACCTTTACTTCTACCCATGAACTAAGGGCGTTTACAACACTAGCACCTACTCCATGTAATCCCCCAGAAACTTTGTATCCTCCGCCTCCGAATTTTCCTCCAGCATGTAAAACGGTATATACCGTTTCTACAGTTGATATTCCAGTCTTTGGGTGCACCCCTGTGGGAATTCCTCGTCCATCATCTTTTACAGTAATTGAATTATCATCATTGATAATAATTTCAATATCATCACAATAACCTGCTAACGCTTCATCTATCGCATTGTCTACGATTTCCCATACCAAATGATGAAGTCCTTTTTCACTAGTCGCACCAATATACATTCCTGGACGTTTTCTGACTGCTTCTAGTCCTTCTAAAACTTGTATATCTGAAGCATCATAATGTTCAATCTTGTTTTCTTCCATGTTTTTCCACCTCTGTTATCTTCTTTATCGCACCATTTTCTATTTCAATTAATTTTGATTTTTCTAAAATAGAATTCTCTATATTGCTTATTTCTGTCGTTGTTATAATTGTTTGTATATCACTACTAATATAAGACAAAAGATTATTTTTCTTACCATCATCTAATTCACTAAATACATCATCTAATAATAATATTGGCTTTTCATGGCAATAATTTTCAAAAACAATAATCTCCGACAATTTAATTGCTAATATAGCCATTCTTTGCTGGCCCTGAGAGCCTTTTGTACGCAGATTAATATCTTTAAGCCAAAATGATATATCGTCCTTATGAGGCCCAAATAAAGTCATTTTAGATCTATATTCTTGGGGAGCTAATTCTCGACATTGCTTTTTCATTTCCTCTTTTATTTCTTCGAGTGTCAAATCTTCTAATTTAAAATTGCTTTCATATTTTACATAAAATCCATGATGTCCTGAAACGTCAAAAAAAATATCCTCACAGTACTCATTTATCTTTTTAATAAATTTCATTCGCATTTTATAAATTAATGTAGCTTTATCTATAAAATAATCTGTGACCGCCTTAAAATATGGATGTTCCATTCCAGAATATGATGACATATTTTTTAATGATTCATTTCTCATTTTTAAAAGTCTTGTGTAATCATTCAAAATTTTAAAATAATTCCTATCCAACTGACTTATTTCCGTATTAAGATATCGCCTTCTTAGTTTAGGGGAATCCTTTACAATATCCAAATCATCTGGATAAAAAATAATAATATTAAGATTAGAAATGTAGTCTGCTAGCTTTTTTATTTCATCATGATCAATGAAACACTTCTTTTTTTTATTTTCTAATAATACTTCATATGATGCGCTGATTCCATCTTTTTTTACAACTCCATTTATTTTTGAACTAATCTCTCCATCTTTTATTAAACTATGATCTATAAACGATCGATGCGATTTTGTAAGGGCTAATACATAAATACTTTCTAATAAATTAGTCTTTCCTTGAGCATTTTCACCATAGAGAATATTGATTCCTTTTGAAAAATTTAATTCTAAAGATTCATAATTACGAAAATTTCTAAGTTTTATATGTTCTAGAATCATGAAATCTCCTCTTTTCCTATTTTTAAGCTCATTTACAGAATTTATAGAAAGATATGTACTCCTATACACATCTATTATTATATCATAAATTTCATAAAATTAACAAAAAAAAGCCTTTTAAGGGCCTATTTTATGCAAGTTTTCTTTTTCTAAGAATTGATTCTAATCTTGTAGCTCTTAAAATTTGATTTTCTAATGAACCATATGAAATTTCTAGCTCTAAACTATGCCCATTTTTGAAATGGATAAACGTTGCACAATCTTTTTTTGTATAATCTTCAATATGATTTAAAGAAATCCAAATGCATTCTTTCATTCTCGGTGACGTTGTTGGAAAAAAGATTAACTCCATTGTTTCTTCCACAATAATTGGCGATTTATAATTTACCCCAATTAAATTTTTCGTTCCTTCATGTCTTCCCATATAGGAACTCCCAAAAAACTTACAACTTTCATCAATAATTTCTGTAGATGATTGACTAACTAAAAAGCTGTCTTCTAATTCGATAATTCTAGATGTTGTTTGATCCACTGGAACAATCGCTACTGTGGAAGAATTAATTTCATAATTCTGTTTCATAAAATCCCCTCCTAAAGATATTCTTCTATAAAAGAACCTCTTTGTCCTATCTTATAGCACTATTTTTTGTCAAATCTTGTAGAAAAAAGTCGATTTTGTCCAAAAAATAGCAAAAAAAAGGAAAATTTGATTAATTTCCTAATAAGTCCTAATTGGTAATATTAATTGAATTAAATCTTCCATTTCAGGATTTTTAATTATAATTGGCTTAATTTCACCATTAAATAATAATTCTACATCTTCTGCATCGAATGATTTTAAAGCTTCCATCATATATTTAGAACTAAAGGCAATATTGATTTCTTCTTCTTTATTTTTTATAATTTCTACTCTATCTTCTACATTTCCAATTTCTGGAATATTCGAAGATATTGTTGCTATATCGCTTTTTGTAGAAAGTTTAATGGTATTTTTATCTGCTTCATTTGTTAATAAAGAGGCTCTATCAATAGAATTGTAAAGATTTGAAAGATTTACTTTAAAATCCATTGAAAATTCTGTCGGAATTAATTTTGAAGTATCTGGATATTGTCCATTAATTAATCTTGACATTAAAATAATTGTATCAAACTTAAATATAATCTTATTATTAAAGATATGTAATTCTACATCCTCTTCTTCTTCATCAAATAAACGAATTAATTCATTTAAATTTTTAGTTGGAACAATAATATTGATATTTTCTGTTAAACTTGTGGATAATTCAATTTTCTTTTTTGCTAATCTATAAGAATCTGTTGCTGTACATTCTAAGATATTTCCTTCTATTTTAAAATTAATACCAGTTAAAACAGGTCTAGATTCTTGAGTTGATGTTGCAAATGATGTTTGATTAATAATTGTTTTAAATAATTTTTTAGCAATTGTTATTGGGGTTTTATTATCCTCTAATTCCAAATCAGGAAATTCTGATGCATTATTACAATTTAATGTAAATGATGAATTTGTTGTTGTAATATAAATTTTGGAATCCATTACTTCTTCTATACTAATAAGGTCATTTGGAAGTTTTCGAACAATTTCATAAATATATTTTCCTGATACTACGATATCTCCTGTTATTTCAATATTTTCAATATCTTTTTTATCAATAAATGTTTTGATAGCAATTTCATTATCTGTACTCATTAAATATAATCCTTCAGAAGTTAGTTCAAATTTAATACAGTTTAAAATTGGTATTAAATTTTTACTTGATATTCCTTTTATTACATAATTTAAATGTTTTAATAATATATTTTGTTTAATTAATAGTTTCATATAAATCCTTCTTTCTTTATTCTTATTTTTATATTTATTATTCTTATTATTGATGTGGATTCTGTGGAAAAGTGTAAAATACTTTGTAAAGTATTAAGAAATGTAAATTTTTAGACTGTGGATAACGAAAAATGTAAACTGACATTTTCCACACATATGATTTATCTTATTTGATTTATAATCTTATTTATCTCTTTTTCAAGATTTATATCATTTTTGATTTCCTTTTTTATTTTGTCAACTGAATGCATAACTGTTGTATGGTCTTTTCCACCAAATTCAATTCCTATTTTAGGTAAAGATTCTTCCAATACTGTTCTACAAATATACATTGCGATTTGTCTTGGAACAGCAATTTTAGCGACTCGCTTTTTGCTTTTCATTTCTTCTACTGTAATGTTATAATTGCTAGCAACAAGTTGTAACACCTGCTCTACTTTGCTTTTTGATATAATACTTTTTACAAAATAATCTTTTAATGCATCTACAGCTAAGTCTAAAGTAATATCTGAACCATTCATAATTGTGGCATAAGCGAATATTCTAGTAATGGCCCCTTCAAGTTTTCGAATATCAGAAGTACAATTACTAGCAATATACTCTTTTACCTCTTGTGGAAAAGGTTTTGCCATATCATGTCCTTCAATTTTTTTATCAATGATATCCATACGTAGTTTAAAATCAGGTGGCAGAATATCAATCGTAAGGCCCCAGTTAAATCTGGTGCGAAGACGTTCTTCCAATTTTTTTAAGTCGTCTGGAGAACGATCAGATGAAATAATAATTTGTTTATTATTGCAATGTAATTCATTGAATGTATTAAAGAATTCTTGTTGTGTTTTACTAGCTATTTCTAAATATTGTATATCATCTATCATGAGAACATCTATTTCCCGATATTTCTTCTTAAACTTTTCTACGGTTTCAAAATTTGTTTCTTCATTATTTTTCCTATAAATGTTTAAGAAGTCATCCACAAATTTTTCACTTGTTACATATAGTACTTTTTTATGGGTTGTTTTATAGATATAGTTTCCTATAGCATGCATTAAATGCGTTTTTCCAAGTCCACTACTTCCATATATGAAAAGAGGGTTATACATGAATCCTGGTTGTTCTGCTACAGCAATGGAAGTGGCTTTTGCAAATTTGTTACTCTCCCCTACTATAAAATTTTCAAAGGTATATCTTGGATCTAAGTTGGATTCAAAGGTTGGATCTTCATTAGAATTGCTATTTCCAGAAGAAATATTAACATTACTATCTAAATCTTCTTCAATAAAAAATTCAAATTTAAAATTAGATCCTGCTACTTCTGTGAATATTTCTTCAATGATATCATTGTAATTTTCTTTTAAATGTTTTTTATGTACTGGCATTGGTACCAATACTTTTGCGCTATTCCCTTTTAATTCTAACAATTTTGTTTCTGAAAACCATGTTTCATATAGCATTGGAGAAAGATTTTCTTTGATTTTTTCTAGAAACATGTTCCAAATGGTGTCCAAATTCATGAATAGCACCCCCACTTCCATAAAGACACCCCTATTTTACAATATTTTTGTGGGAAATAAAAGCAAAAACCAAAAAAAGTGTGGAAAAACAGAAAAAAAAAGATACTTAATTATTTTCCACAAATTTATCCCCCAACTTTTTTATTTAAAATCAATTATTTCCCAACTTATACACAAAACTTGTGGAAAATTCATCCACATAATATTTCCCAAGTGGATTTATTATTCACAATTATGTGGAAAAATAAGAAAAAGATAACAATTTTAAGAAAATTTTATGTTGAAAAATATGTTGATAATAATCAAGGTTTGGGAAATAATCCAAAATTTTGAATTATTTATTGACAAGTTATTATAAATCTAGTAGAATACGCGACGGTGATTAAATGAAAAGGACTTTAGATGAAATAGAATTAACAGAAATTGAAAGTTTTTGTATAAACGGAAATACACTGGTTATAGAGACTAAAACTGAAAAAAATGTATACCAATACCCAAATCAGTTAGAATTACTAAGAAGAATTCATTATTTTATGCATCGATATGAATTAGAATATAATAGGAAGAAGGAGTTAGATAAAAACCCTGTATCTATTTTAACTCCTGCACAAAAAAAACATCAAAAAAGGTCTAAATTAATCAGTGATGTTGCCTTCAAATTTAATTTTGCATGTATCGTTTTTATGATGATGTTTCCAATGTTATTTTTTTTGTTAATAGAATTGAATATAATTGCTAATGCGACATTATTAGCAATTGCTAGAAAGAGTGATAGTATAGTAAAATGTGAATTTTTACAGCAAAAAGAGATGGAACAAAATTGTATCAATCAAATGAATAAAGGTTTTGAATCATTGAAACAAGTAGCTATTTCTTATTTAGATAGAATTTTAGAAAATGATGTATCAACAGATAGCAATATTTGCTCAACAAATAACAAAAATTTTATCAGAGAGGAACAACAGGATATAATAGCAGAAATAAAAAAAGGATTTCAAAAAAGAATTGGTACTTATCCAAATTCCTTTTAAATTTGCTTTCAATACCTAATATGGATCATAAAATGAAATAAAAAGCTTTTTTATGTAAAAGAAGAATCAATTTAGTAAAATTAATATTTTGTTAGAAGCATACTAGAAAATAATAAAAGTTTGACAAAAGTAACTTTTATCTATATAATGGAAAAAGCAACCAAAAATTTAAAGTTCAGGAGGTGTGAAGATGAAAAGAACATATCAACCAAATAGTAGAAGAAGAAGTAAAAAAATGGGTTTTTTAGCACGTATGAAAACAAAAATGATTAATAGGCGTAGAAGAAAAGGACGTAAAGTATTAGCTCATTAATAACTAGCACCACTGATAAGTTCAGTGGTGTTTCATTATATTTAAAGTAGGAGTAGGGAAGCTTATGAAAAAAATAAATGTCTTAAAGAAAAACGAAGATTTTAGTAGAATAATTGCATCCAAGAAGCCATATAAATATAAAGATTATATTATATATAAGGAAGAACAAGATACAGGAATTTCTCATTTTGGAATATCTGTTGGAAAAAAAGTGGGAAATGCAGTTACTAGAAATCATATAAAAAGGCAATTAAAAAGCATCATTGATCAAACTCCCTATAAAAATAATTTTAATTGTATTATAATAGTAAGGAAAGGAATTGTAGAAAAATCATTTCTAGAAATGAAAAATGATTTAATCGAAGTAATGAAAAGAATAAATATATTGGAGGAAAATAAATGAAAAAAAAGAAAATTTTATTAGTTATGATGTTGTGTGCAATGACATTATCAGTAACAGGATGTACAACACTTTTAAAAGATGAAAAAGGGAAGGCTGTACAAAATCCTGTGACAGGTCAAAATCTTCCTAAGAATATTCTATGTAGACCGGAAGCTAAAAAAACAATCGAAGTTTATGAAGATAATAAAATGGAGTTAAACAAGTTGCCAAAATGTTCAGAATTCGTTCCAGCTTCTGGAGGGTATGAAGGAATATGGACAACCATATTTGTAAAACCATTAGCATGGATTATTATTCAAATTGGAAAAGTGGTTAAAAATTATGGGCTAGCAGTTATTTTTATTACTTTGTTAATTCGTATGATCATGTTTCCGTTAACACAAAAGTCTGCACTACAATCAGAAAATTTAAAATTAGCAAAGCCAGAATTGGATAAATTAGAGAAAAAATATAAAAACCGTCAAGACCAAGAAGCTATGATGCAAAAAAGTCAGGAAATGTTGGTTATTTATAAAAAATATAAAATTAATCCTATGGCAGGATGTTTATACGCCTTTATTCAATTACCTTTATTTTTAGCATTCTATGAAGCACTTAACAGGTTACCGCTTATTTTTGAAGGAAGCTTTTTAGGTCTTCATTTAGGAATGACCCCATTAACTGGAATTACATCTGGTAGAATTTATTATATCATCATTGTTGTATTAGTCGGTTTGGTAACATATTACTCATTTAAACTGAATAGTGGAGCTAGTATGAATGGAGATCAAGCGAAACAAATGAAGATGATGACAAATATTATGACAGGTGTTATTACATTAAGTTCATTAACAATATCAAGTGCAATTGGTTTATATTGGATTACGAATAGTGGATTTACAATTGTACAAAACTTAATTGTAAAAAGGAGAAAAAATAATGGAAAAGATAGTAATAGAAGATAAGGAAAAAGAGAATGCTTATAAAAAATTAGAAGAAATAACTTCTTTAGTTGATTTATATTATAATGAAACAATGGAAGAAGGAAAATTATTCAAAAGTGGGAAATGTAAAATAGAAGCGATAAAAAAAGAAGATGTAAAACAATATATAAAAGAATTTTTAAGTAAAATAGGGGAATTAATGGAAATTGAACTGCATTCAGAAATTAGAATGGAAGAAGATGTGATAAATGTTAGTATTATTTCTGACAATAGTCCTATTTTAATAGGAAGAGAAGGAAAAAATTTAGATGCATTACAAACTTTATTGAGACAATCCTTAAAGAATCAAACCAATATGTTAATCAAAGTAAATTTAGATGCTTCCGATTATAAATTGAAAAAACAAAAGCGTTTAGAAAGAGAAATTAAAAATATAGCACATGAAGTATTAAAAACAAAGATAGATGCTAAATTAGATCCAATGAATGCTTTTGATAGAAGAATTGTTCATTCTGTGATTAGTGCTTATGAAAATTTAGTAACAGAAAGTTTAGGCGAAGCTCCCAATCGATATGTCACAATAAAATATAAAGAAAATTAGAAGCCAGAAAGGTTTCTTTTTTTGAATGTCAATAATTTTAGAAAATGTCCTAAAAAATTTTAAACATAAACGGGAAAATG
>CANPBV010000045.1 GCA_947572405.1 uncultured Mycoplasmatota bacterium
CAGTTTAGTATTTCCTAATAGAAATTATACTATAAAGGCAAAACTAAAACAAGCGAACAATTTTTTAAAATTTTAGAACAAAATCATGCTATACTTATATTAGTTAGTAATTATTACTACCTATTAATCGTTTGTAAGAAAAGTTATTCGACTTCTTCTTCACAGGCACCATTGAGGTTAAAAGTCGCACCTTTGCGATTTACTTATACAAAGTTCATAGTATTTGATATTATGGGCTTTTTTCGTTTTCTAAACCATTCGTATAGGAAGAGAATACATAGAAATTCTTATAAATAAAGGATTTTATTTCAAAATAGAATACAATGTATATACATTTAAACATTTTTTTGCATGTGCCAAAATTGTTTTGGTGTGGTGCAAATACCATCCCCTGTTGCAAAATTTTCAGTTATTTTTAAATATAAGTTATGTTCAACTTTATCGCTGATTGAGATATTCAGCTTCGTTCGTTAATCTTTGATAAGGTTTAAGGTGAAGAATTTCCCTAAGGAATACAAAACGTTGTTTCGTATTTTTATCAATGTAAGAAGTACAATAAACGGTGATAGAGCCAATAGAAGTAACTAAAATACGTTGCCTAGTTTCTTCTCAATAAATTTAGTTATACTTTCCATAACTCTATTCGCTACTTTTTCACTTTGTACTACAATTATACAGTCATCTGCATATCGAGTAAACCTTAAGCCTCTCTTTTCAGGTTCTTTATCTAATTCATTTAACATGACATTCGATAAAAGAGGTGATAAATTCCCACCTTGTGGTGTTCCTACTTTGGTTGGTCTAATCACTCCGTTTTCCATTACTCCACTTACTAAATATTTTCTTATTAATGACACTAATTCTCCGCCATGTATTGTTTTCATTATTATCGCTATCAATTTATCATGACATACTGTATCAAAGAACTTTTGTAAATCGATATCTATTATCCAAGTATATCCATCATTGAAATATTCTAGTAATTTTATGATAGCCATTTCACAATAGCGATTTGGTCTAAATCCATAACTTGTTTCACTAAATTGACTCCCATAGATAGGACTTAACACTTGAACTATTGCTTGTTGAATTAATCTATCTACTACTATTGATATTCCTAGTCCTCGCTTATCCCCATTTTCTTTTGGAATATAAAACCCATATTGATAAAGACAAAGATGATTTTGAAATAAGTTTATAATAATGGCTACCTAAAAACCTAAACATGATGTATAATTAGAATATAAAATCTCTTACAAAAATAGTAAACTGTCAATAAAAAGGAGGTGAAGAAAGTGAATTTCTTATTAACATTATTGATTGGAATCATTGCAGGTGTAATAGATGTATTGCCAATGATTAAAATGAAAGTCGATAAATATTCTTGCATATCAGCATTTGTATATTATGTAATAGTTCCTTTTGTTATCTTTGGAATCAATTGGTTTGGCAACCTATGGTGGTTAAGAGGTGGAATTGTTGCTATTCTTATGGCAATTCCAGTTATTATTTTAGTTTCTAAGGAAGATAAAAAAAGTCCAATAGCGATGATAATAATGTCTATTGTTTTAGGAAGTATTATTGGTGTTGTAGGACATTTTTTAAATTTAATGTTGCCGTAAAATCACAATTGATTAAAAAGAATGATTTGTCTATGAACAAAACTGCATGGATATTTTCATATAAACTTAAGAGAGGAATAAATGAAGAAAAGTTTATTGAATTAACGCAAAGATTAAATGATGAAATTATTTCTAAAGCAAAGAGATATATTTCCTGGGAACATTATTTACAAGGAAATACACGGACTGATTTTGTCCTTTGAGAGACAGAAGAAGAGGCGCATAATGCAACAACAGTAGGAAAAGGTAAAAAAGTAACTAATGATTTTTATGCTTGCATTCAAATGAACACATGTAACACATTAATTTCTAAATTGATAAAAAGATATTAGATTGTTAAATTACAATTTTTATAAAAGATCAACATAATTGTTGGTCCCAAGCTGTTGGCAAAGGGGTATGTTCAAGATGAATATCCCCTTTTTTTATCGTCTTTTTATAATTTCTTAGGTATGCCAAGAAAAGTGTGTAAATAATTAATATTATTATATATAAGATCAAAGAACATAATTGCAATATTTGAGTCGATTGCTTAATTTTATGTTCCAATTTCTGAAAGCGTTTCAAAATTAATAGAACATAGCACTTTTTTCTATATAATATCCAGAATATAATAAAAAAGTAAGCTTCTTTCTTACTTTTGCAACATATTTAATAAATTAATTTTAAACATATCTTTTTCTGAATGTTCCTTTGAAACCATAACGCCCTTAAAAGTAACAAGCTCAGACTGATGGCCTTCTGCCAAAATATCCTCCGGCATTAATGTGTTTAACATCACAACAGATTCTTTTTCGTACACAATATAATGCAATTTTATATCTCCATGTACTTTTGAAAACATTGCATCTGTTGGCAATTTCAATTCATAAGTTTTGGTACCTTTTGCTTTATTTGTAGATACCAATTCACCAAGAAAATTTCCTTCTTTTAAGGCAGGATAATATTCAAAATACAATTTCTTATATGCCAACATATTATATTTTTTTAAAGAACGCTCTAATTTTTTAAACTCATTTTCATTTACATATTCAAAAAGAAATGTACCTTTCATAATTCCCCCTCCTTCTTAATATTGGTAGACTTTCTAAATCTATTTTATTATATCAGAAAAAAAAGGCTTTTGTCAACGAATCTACAAAACTCACCCCATATTTCGAGAATATCTAGAAACTATAGTAATTAAATGCAGAAATCAACAAAAAAATTTTCAATTAGAAACTTATATAAAAAAGGATTCATGTAAAAATGAATCACTCTGTTATGAAGTCTCCTTTTATAACACCTTTTGTGGTCCTTCAATCTGAACCTCTTCACCTATTAATCCAGCTCTCATTTCCTCTAAAGCCACAATTTGCGTTGCAATGCCAGATTGCATTCCAATTTCTGGTTCTCCTGATTGAATTCCTATATTTCCATTCTGTGGTTCAATACTTTCATAAGTTTCATCCACTATTTCTCCTGCTTCTGGTTGCTTTCCCGCATTTAACATTTCTTCTAAAGCCAATTGTTCTTCAGGAGTTAATATATCTAAAATATTTTGATCTACTTCACCTAGTACAGGGTCAGATTTTTCAGGAATGTTTACTATTGGTTTTTGTTCTGTTTCATTTGCATTTCCTGGATTATTAGTTGGAGGTTCAGTTGCATTTGGAAGATCATTATCTACATCAGAATAATGAATATCCCCTTCTTCTGTAGTTATCCATTCAGATAAACCAGGTTGACGATTCAAAACTTCGTCCATATCTTCCTCAGTTCCTGTTACAAATTTTTCGCCTTCTTTATCAATTAAATCTCCATTTCCATCTATATATACGTCAGAAATGTTAATATCCCACTTGCCTTCATCAGTTACCACAACGTTTCCTACGCCCTCTACTTCTTTTATTTGCTCATGGTATATATCCTTATAAGCATCATAACCATCATAGATAGGTCCCTTATAATCTTTTGAAGGGTCATAAGCCCCCATTGTATCTGAATCAATGAAAATTGGTGATTGACCTGGAATGTAAAGGTTATAATCTCCGTTTTCATTTTCTTGGACATTTCCTTGCGAAATTGCTTCTTCAAATACTTCACGATTTTCTTCTGCTAGATCTGCTTCTACTTGAGCCTGTACTTTCTTTTCCTCTGGAGTTGTTGGTGCCTTTGGAACTGTTTTGCGTGTTTCCACAGGAGTAGAAACAACCCCAGAGTTTTCGATAGGTCCCTGACTTATTACTTCTGTTGTATTATTTTTAATATTTTCTAAAACATCCCAAGCTCCCAATTCAATACCATTTTCTTTTAAATAAGGCAACACTGTACTTTCAATGCATACTTTATTACCGTTTTGGACAACTGTTAGTGTCGATAAATAATTTCTATATGCAGTTGCTTCTGAGCCAGTATAAGAAATTGTTGCGTCTAACTTTTGATTCAATGTTCTCATATACTCTGCCCAATCTTCTGAATAGAAGCATGCTTTTGTATTAGATGTTGTACAATCCCCATTAATATTATATAGATCCATGACATCCTGTCCTACAACCTGAGGGTTATAGACATTCGCTTGCTGATAAACCAATGTAGTAGAAAGAATTCCTAAGGCACCTCTACTAGCAGATGGTAAAGTATTAACTCTGCTTTTGATTAAAGAAATTAAATCATTTGGATTCCCCTTTTGATTTTGAATAATTGCCTCTTCATAAGTTCTTATATACTCACTATCTGTCTTGTTTGAAATAAACTGATATATAAATGGCTTATTTTCCTTTGTTGTATAAATGGCACCAAGAATATCACTCACCCTCATAAAGTCACTGCTTAACTCTTCTTTGGTTGTACCACTATTCTCTAACAATTTTGTGAAAGTTAAATCATCCATATCTGCTAAATTAATGCACATAAGCCAGTTATTTAATTCTTTAGCAGAACATCCTAGCTTATCTTCCAATTCTAGTTTCATACTTTCTTCTTCTGAAACAACAGGAACCCCACGTACCATAACAGCTCTAGCCAATAATTGCAGGCTTTTAGTATGTGTTACTTGATCATTAATATTGAAATTATGAAATTGGTCAACTTCAAATGTTGCCATTTCCACATCACTTTGGGCTTTCTCATTTTGAACTTTCTTGATTGCAATTTCCGCATTTTCAATTATATTTTTAAATTCCTCATCATCTGGTATTTCAACTGTTAAAGATTCCCTGTCATCCAGTTTATGTAAAGAGTTTCTGCTAGAAACAACACATATTGCACCTAAACTTATCGTTGCTGCCGTTAAAGTGGCTATTACTCTATGCCCATTCACCCATTTAACAAGTTTATTATCTCGAATTCTTTCTTTGAAAGATACTTTTTCTTTTTTTATTTTAACGTTTTTATTATCATAAGGATTTTTACCTGTTATTATAAATGATACTGCTTTGGCAATCCTTTGAAAAAGATTCATTCCAGATTCTTCTGGAGCTATTACAGAAGCTTTTAGCGCTTGAAAATGTGGACATGCTACATTCTTAAAATAATCGATATCTTCTTTGCTGAATACACCTTCCTTAATTAACTCATCGCGCATTTCTGGATCTTCAAAAGTTGCTAAAACCTCATCTAGCTTTTTATCTGCCTGTTCAATATCACCATTGTTTATCAAAGTTTCTATTTCTAATTGTTTCTCCTTTAATCGATAATCATCTGGAGCTTTCTCCATCAATGTTTTTTGACCTGCTACATACAATTTTTTTGCTTCTTCTGCAAAATTTTTTTCAAGATAACTTTTTGCAACATCACGATCTATTCCCTTGAAAACTGCGATGCTGGCCATAACATCAACCAAACGTGTAATTTCAACAGTAAACAAAGCTTGATCTGGAAATTCATCGGCAATAATATCCGTTGTAAGTGATGCAAGTCTTTTCGCTATCATTTCATCTAAAAATTCCATATTCACATCTCCTTCTCATTCTATATTTCCCATTTATCAATAATTTGATATCCATTGTTTAATAAATTTGTGTTATTGCAGTTACTAATTTGATAATCTGTCTTTCCACCAATGATATCTCTAGTTCTATAACTATAAAGTCTAATGTTTCTTTCTACAGTTACGAGTCCATAAACGGCTTCCCTTTTTGTAGATGTATCATAATCAATAATTACATTTTGAGTTCCATATATAGGCACTTCGTGCTCCGCATATCTTAAACATTGATATACAGAACTTTCATTTGTTGAGCTTGAATTTTTGCTAACTGTTCTTGTCTCTTTTTTATAAATGGTATATAATCGAGCACCACAATCACCACAGGTTTCATTTCCAACACGTACTTTGGTATATCTTACAGTGCTTGTATTTGTAGGTGTTGAATAAAGTTTTACCAACCCTGCTGATGTCCATGGACCATAAGTAATATTACTACTTACACTTCCTGTTGATGTAATCACATACCCATATTCAGCACATTCCTTTTCTGTTCTGGTTCCAACTAAAACTTGTTTTTGACCATAAACTGGTTTATTTGGATCTTTGTAAGTAACTGTTTTATATCCGATAAGTTGATTTTCTTTTCTCTGTTGCGTTACCGTTTTGTAACGTTCCTGTCTTAAATTGCTAGATGATAGTCTTTTCTCTGACCAATCTGACCAATTTGACCATGCACCATAACTACTATTAGTCGTTTTCATATATTTACATTGATATTGTGTTTCGACTGGTTTTTCACATTCTTGTTTATATGTTGCTTCGTCTACAATATTACCATTTTTTCCATAATATTTTCCGTCTACATATTTACAAATATATGTTGGTGTTGGTAATCCGCATTCTTGTTTATATGTTGCTTCACTTACAATATTGCCATTTTTTCCATAATAAGCACCATTTACATATTTACAATAATACTTTTCTTCTAACTTACATTCTTTATCATAAGTAGTTTTATCTACCTGATCTCCATTAACTCCATAATATATTCCATTGATATATTGACAGTAATATTTTCCTGGTTTACAATTATCACTTACACAATTATTAATTGTAATATTATTATTGATGATTGGTCTAACAATGGTTTCTTTTACAATAGTTGTTGGTTTTGATGAATTGATTGTAGGATTTTTTATATCATCTTCATTTTTTTCACATATTCCAGTTTCACAATAATCATAACATCCCATTACAACTAATAAATAGTTTTCCTGCTTTCCACATTTTAAGTTGACTTTCATGAGGAACTCCTCATCTTCTTTTGTAACACTTACATAAGATTCTTCTAGGTCGCATTGATTTCCATCTTTATCTGTAAAAGGTAAGATAATTTTCTTGTCAAGCATTTCGCCTAAGGTCATTGATACCTTATCTCCTACATTTTTAGGAAGTCTTGGTGTTGTATAGTAACTTTTTGCTGCATCTTTCATTACGATTATGTTATTGTTAAAAATACGATCATAAAGTGGTTCTAACGAACTGACACTCTCTGTTGTTTTTAATTTGTCCAAATCGCTTTTGCTAGGAAATAAACATATTAAAACAAATATGAACATTACCATAAGTAATATTTGAACGATAACCCATTTGATTGAACTTTTGTCTTTTCTTTCTTCATATTCATACATAATAATTCCCCCTTCTCAAATTGGTTGCGTTATAATACCATGAAAAATAAATTTTGTCAAGTTTCTTCTTTTTTTGTCGGTTTTAAAGAAACTTTTGTACGTCCTAATCATATCATAGTTGTTTTTCTTTGTCAATTTTTAAAAACCCTTTTTTAGCAAGCAAAAACAACGTTTTTTATGTATAAAAAGGAAGTAAAACATCATTTACTTCTCCTCTATTTTGCCAATAATTTTTTTTTAAATGAAACTCTACGATGATTATTTTTAACCTGTTTCAACCCCATAATCGATATATTATATGTATTTCATTGGAACATATTTTTTGTCTGATTTCTGTGTCAGTTATTCCTTATAAGTTCTTAACATATTGATCTAACACATTTGGGCAATGATAATCAGTTTTATTTTCTACATAATTACCATATGCTATTACGGTTGTATTTAATACCTCTTAATCCCTAGGATTTTGTTCTTCTCATCTTGATTATTTAAAACCAAAATGATCAATATAAAATATATTTATACTGCTTAAAAAGAAATTCTAACAATTGTGCATCCATTATTATAATAATAGGTTTTAAATTCTAATACATATTGGTTTTTAGATAAAATCTGTCTTGTTGTTTCCCTTAGTATTCCACTACCAATTCCATGAACAATAACAAATATTTCCTGTTTCATTTTTCTATTTTCATGAATGAAATCTAGAATTGCTACTCTTGCAGTTTCACGATCATATCCGTGAAGATCTAACTTGGGATATTGTTCTATAAAAATAATATCATTCAAAGTCATGATATACTTTTTTGACCTCTTCTTTCGTCGGGGCAGAGAAACGCCCACCAATTCTTGTTACCGATAGTGCTCCCGTTATATTAGAGAGTTTAATAATCTCCTCATATGGCATGTTTTTAGCAATTCCATAAGTAAAGGCTCCATGAAATAAATCTCCTGCCCCTGTAGAATCCAAAGCTTTCACTTTAATTGATGGCATTATTTTAGCTTGATTTTGATATTTATATAAGGCTCCCCTAGATTCCAGCGTTACAACAATATTATTTTTAAAAATAGACTCCATTTTTTTATAAAGCTCTACTAGGGTATTTGGTTTTTCGTAATCGATTTTTATTTCTGTCACCGTTTCTGCAAATTCTTTTGAGCAAACCGTATAATTGACTAATTTAGATAACTCAATAATTTCTGATTTTGGTCTTCCAGCATCAATAATGCTAATGGCATTTGGATATTTCTTAATTATTTCTTTGGATATTTCTACTTCTTGACCATCAATTAAAATAACATCTGGTTCGAAGTTCAATTGAATAGGATTCATTTTGACTGTTTTAGGACGGTGGGTAAATACGGTTCTAGAACCATTTTCTTTATTTGCAATTATAAAACTGGAAGTAGTTTGATGTTCTGGATGAAGCTCTAAATAAGTTGTATTTACTCCAACACTTTCAAATTCTTTTTTTATCTTTTTTCCATATTCATCATTTCCAACAACACCAGCGATATAGACATCCATTCCCCATTTTCCAAGTAAATAGGCTGCATTACTGGCAGGTCCTCCACCACATTCTACCCTCTCACTTACTCTATTTTTGGTATTTTCTGTAGGAAATTTTTCCAAAGGAATTGTGATATCGTAAGCTACATGCCCTATACATAATATTTTCATATTTTCATCTCCCAACTTTTAAAGTAAATACATTCCAAACTTTCACGAAATTTAATTTCGTATGTGGCCTCAAAATCTATATTATTTTGTTTTAAGATTCATCGTGCAATTATTGTATATTCATCAACCGCTAAAAGCTTTGTTGTGGAATTATAGGCAATGTCATTAAATTATAATATAGTATTTTATTATTTATCATAGAATCTCCTTTTCAAAGTATGCTTTATTGATCTATTTTCAAAACCATTTACTTGAAATTGTTAGAAAGTAATCATCACTTTCTTTAAAACCTATTTTTTTATAAAAATCTTTGGCTTTATCTGTTTGAACTAACCATTCAGAATCTTTACAAGCATTCCTACATTTTTGAACCAATGAAGAACCAATTCCTTTATTTTGAAATTCGGGCAAAACTGCTAAATCATAAATGATAGAACGAAAATGTAAATCACTTAAGGCCCTTATGCATCCTATTAATTTATCCTCAATCCATGCCGAAAAAACAAAGGTCGAATGAATAAAACCAATATTAAAATTATCAATCATTTCTTGGGTCGTTGTTTCTTCTGTTGCCCAACCTACTGCTAAAAATAATTGATACAATTGATCACATGGTAAATCTTTTTCTGTTCTATATTTTATATTCATTGGTATCACCTCTTGAAATTGTAATTTAATGATTACTTTTATAATCAATATTAGGTAATTTTGCTTGTTTAATTAAATCTTTTGTATGTAATTTATATCGTTTTCCATCTTTTATAAAATATGTTCCACATTGTCTAAATTCAAAACTAACATTTTTTCTTATACATTGTTCCCTAATATTTAACACCCATTCATAATTAAGTGGTCTAGCATTTATGTCAGATTCTCCACCAACTACTACAAGCTCGATTGCTTCAAGGTATTTTTCTATATCAATACATTCTAATAACGGCTGTGCTGTAATACATTTATGCTTTATTGGTAAGTCTTTAAATATAGATAATTTATAATCTGCATTTTTTTGATTTTCAATAGTACAACATACAACTACATTATCATATCCATCATTCCAATCATTGGGAATACATTCCATAAATCTATCAATTCTTTTTGTTAGAAATAAGAAAGTACAATCTTGCCTTTTTCTTATCATATCCCAACAGTCTTTTCGCCAATCATCTGCTTCTTCAATTAGAAAATCGGTAGAAAAGCATAGGTATACAATTCCTGACCTCATTCTATAATTGCCATTTTCTAGTTTCTCTATCGGTTTTTCAAAGTCTTTTGTTTTTATAATTTCATTCGTATTTATTTTTCTCTTTAAATCGCCTTTATGAATATAGCAATATAAACACCCATCACTACATTTTTTACATCCTCACCAAGGATTCCACATTGCCATATTATCTCTCTCCTAAAATCTTGATTTTTCATAGTTATAAGGAATACTGGTACCTACAACAACATCTTCTATTTTTTCTATAATTAACCAGTCATCCATATTACCTTGATGGTCAAAGTCTAATGGTACTATTTCCTCCACATTTATAAATTCAACCAAGCACAAACATTTTTTATGCCATCTTTCTTTTTGCTTTTCAGTTAATTGTAATTTGCTATTATTATCTTCAATTGTTTTTGTTATTTCTTCCTCCGATAATTTAACAAAATTTTGAACTTCTTTTACAACTGCTTTGGCTGTAATTTTCTTTGTACCTTTTTCCATAAAATATAATATTTCATCTTTAAATACTCTGCTATGTGGTATTTTTCTACCCGCTGCCCCTCTTATAATCATTGTTTTGCTACCATCTAAAATTTTATTTAATTCTTTCGATTTATCATCACAATATACTAAATGTACCACACTTTTTACCTCATCTTTCTAATTTTCAAATGCAAATAGTCTAGTAGACAAATGCCTCACGGCATAAGCCTCTATACAGATCCATATGTGCATTTTTCCTGCATACAGCTTCTCATAATAACCTTTACTCAGACTTACAGATATCTTTGGCATTTATGTTTATACACCTTAAACAGACAGGATCCACTTGCTAGGTTATTAACGCTTTTCTGGGCGCATAATTTACTATTTATCATTCTGTTTATACTTTATATTATATCATAAAAAAACAAATTTTCTATCACTTAAATTTGCCTCACAAAATTATTTTAAAATTGATGATAAAAGAGTTAATAATATCTGTTCTGTTATTTTAGAGGCTTCATTATCTAAAGTTATAATCATTAAATTTGAATTATGTAAAGTAAATATTTTTAAATTTATAGATTTTTAATTCCACACCATTTATAGTTGTTGTCCTACTTCCCTCATCGCTAAAATAATAGTCTCTCACATATCTATGTTCTTTAGAATATTTAAATTGTATTCACCTATCTTTATCATTTGAACATTCAACCAATGACATTAAGGAGGGCCTTGGGAAACCCTATGAAGAAGTAACCACAAAGTTTCATTGTAATATTGTTACTCTTTTTATTCGCCTTTTGCTAGATCAATAAATAATTGATAGATAATCATTGCAATAAAGAATCCATCTATAACATAAGCCCGAGTTTGACAGTTAATGAAATTAAAAAATATCACTTTATCCAATATCTATAAGGATTCGTGATATTTTTTTTTTGTATTTTATTTATGTCATATAAATTTAGTTTTATTGAGTAGATTATTGAATTGATTGATTTTATCAATACTCGTTAAATCTGGTATTTCTAAAACAATCGATTTCATTATTTTTGAATCTCGTTTATTGTTTTTGTAATCATACATGTTTCTTTTTTATCTGAACATCCTTTTAAACAATTTAATGAATCTTTTATTTTCATGTTTTAATATTTTATCTTATATTATTCTTATTATTGTAAGTGCTACAAAGCATATTAAAAAATGTGTTTTTATATGTTCCTCTGTCCATACATATATTAGTCTTCCTTCTAAATCACTTTTTATTATTCTAAATGAATTTTCTATCTTTGATAACCCATGATATCTATTTATTAATTCTTTATCATCTCCTTCTACCTCTGATGTTACTATAGAATAGAATCCCATGATCTTTTTACATTTTTTATACTACTTTTTTTATTTTGAATGTGAATTGCAACAATAGTTTACCAAAAAGTTTACCAAAAAGTAGAAAAATTTTAAAAAAAGTATTGACTTTCATTTTGAAATGAGTATAATTAAAAATGCCTACTTAAATTGCAGGTGTAGTTCAATGGTAGAACCCTAGCCTTCCAAGCTAGCTACGTGGGTCCGATTCCCATCACCTGCTCCAAAAGGTAAAATCGTCGCACCAAGTGACGTTAATGATTAAATCAATCTG
>CANPBV010000046.1 GCA_947572405.1 uncultured Mycoplasmatota bacterium
TATTTTGTCAACAATAGGAAATAAAGTTCTTACCCCTCACTATATCTTTCTACAACTGTTCTATAAATTCCTATCCTTTTCCATAAAAAAACAAATAAACTTTAAAAACCTATTTGTTATATCCACACTCCAAAAGCAATTGCCATCATACTTAATATTGCTCCCACAACCCAAAATCCTTTTACAATATCTTGTTCTTTATATCCTAATTTTTCAAAATGATGATGTAATGGTGCCATCAAAAATATTTTTTTATGAAAATACATAACTGAAATCATTTGAATAATACATACAAGCGTTTCAATAATAAACACTCCTGCTACAATCACTAAAGTAATTTCATGACTAGTAATAATGGCAACGCTTGCTAATGTAGCACCTAAAGATAAAGAGCCAGTATCCCCCATAAATACTTTGGCGGGATGTGTATTATAAACTAAAAATCCTAATAATGAGCCTACTAAGACAAAACAGAAAATTGCGATATCTTCACTTCCTGATACCCAATTAGAATTCCAACTAATCAGTCCAAAGGCGAGAAAAGTCATAACAGATAATCCTCCTGCCAAACCATCTAATCCATCTGTCAAATTGACTGCATTACTGCTAGCTACTAAAATAAATAGTAAGAAGATTCCATAAAACCAACCCATATCAATACGAATTCCTAAAGTATGGACATCTAAAACAGGTTCATTTCCACTTTTCATAAAAATAAAGAAGAATACAAGTGCAATAAAAAGTTGACCAAATAATTTTTGTATTTCAGTCAACCCTTCATTATTATGCTTCCTGATAATTAAAAAGTCATCAATGAATCCTAAAATTGCATACCCAATAAATACGAACATGACTATAAATAAGTTTTCTGAAAATTCTATTTTTCCCATCAATAATAAAATGATAATTGTTACAATTGTAGGAATGATAAAAATAAGCCCCCCCATTGTGGGTGTTCCTTCTTTATCTTTATGTTTCTGAGCTAAGAAAACACTAACTTGCTGTTTAATTTTCAATTTTTTTAAAAATGGAATTAACACAAATCCAAAAATGACCGATATAATAAACCCTATCATAAGCGCTAGTACAGCTTTTGCTAAAATTAACATGTATCTCATCTCCTAAATGATTTCTAAAACAATTTGTTTTTCATCAAATTCTAATTTTTCTTTTCCAATAATTTGGTAAGTTTCATGTCCTTTACCAAGCACTAATAGTATATCATTATTTTCTAACATTTGTATACCCTTTATAATGGCATTTTTACGGTTTACAATAACTTCATAATTTGTATTTTCCAAATTATCTATCATATCATCTATAATATCATTTGGATCTTCTAATCTAGGATTATCACTTGTAAATATTGCCAAAGTAGATAAATCTGTTGCAATTTTAGCCATTTCTGGCCTTTTCGTTTTGTCTCTATTTCCACCACATCCAACAATAGTGTAAATGTGATTCGGCTTTAGGCCCTCTACAGCTTTTACTACATTTTTAACGGCATCTGGTGTATGCGCATAATCAATTATAATTCTATTTGTATCATAAAAAACAGTATCCATTCTTCCACTAGGTGCTTTCAAGGTTGGAATTATCTCTTTTATTTTATCAATCTCTATGTTTTCCTCTAATAATAAAATGATTGTTACTAATACATTATAAACATTATGTTTTCCTAATAAAGCAGTATGAAATTCAAATTCTTGATCTTGCTTTTTTATTGTTAATTTGCTTCCATTAGATGTCATTTCATAATCTAAAATTTGATAATCAGCTTCCCCAAATCCATAAGTAATATTACTACTATCTTTTAACAGGAAATAATTTTTATAATCATCATCAATATTCACAATTGCTTTTTTTGACATTCTAAATAATTTTTGTTTTGCTAATGCATAAGATTTCATATCCAAATGATAATCTAAATGATCCTTCGTTAAGTTTGTAAATACGGCATAGGAAAACTCCAGGCCTTCTACTCTATTCATGGAAAGTGCATGACTACTCACTTCCATCATAACATACTCTACTCCATTTTCTTTTGCATATAATAATATTTCATAAATTTCATTAATTTCTGGAGTTGTATTTTGTAGGTCTTTCACCTTCTCGCCATTTACATAAAAACCAATAGTTCCAACATATGCCACTTTTTTTCCAAGCTTTATGAAAGCTTCATATGTAAGAAAGCATTCCGTTGTTTTCCCATTTGTACCTGTAATACCTATCAATTTTATGTCTTTAAGCTGATCATAATATTCCTCTTTTAAAGCTTTTATTAAATAGTCCTTTGTATTATTTACAATTAAAGTATCAACCTCGTATAGTCCATGTTCAGCTACTACTGTAGTAGCTCCATTGTTGATAGCGTCCTCTATATATTCATGCCCATCATTATTGAGCGTTTTCAAAGCAACAAAAGTATCGCCTTTTTTTATTTTCCTGGAATCTGTTTTTATTTTCATAAAAAAACACCTCTTAGTATAAGATATGTTTTTATGAAGGTTTTGTGCCTTTAACACACATTTAGTTTATTTTTTGATAAAACTAGCCCTCTTTTTTTCTAACAATTTAAAGTCGTTATCTCGCCAATGAAAACCAGCCATTTTTAAATATTCTGTCACATTATCACTTTCAAGTTCTTGCAAATAAATTAAATCATATAATTGCTTTTCATAATCCCCATGATACCTTTCTAATAATTCCAAAGCACCTAGATAAGAATATATTTCAGTGAGTCTTTCTTCTACGGAAATCAAAGCAAATGAGCTAAATATAGAGGGTTGTTTTATTTTTTTAGAATAGCTTACAATATCATTATAAGTATCAATAGAACTTTTTCTTTTTCCTTCTACATCTATATTTTTTTCCTCTAAAAATATTCGCGCCAAAGCTTCAAAGTATCTGCCATCTATTTCAGAAAATAATATTCCACATTTGCTTTTTGAGACCTGCAAATCTAATACATGAATCAGTACATGTCCCATTTCATGTATTAAGGTAACAAATGTTTCAACAAATGTATCTTTTTTTACAATCATAAATGGAACCATAAAATGATTTAGTTGATAAACAGTTCCACGATAAGGAAACAAATTTTTTTCCTGACAATAAAAAAAGTGTGTAGAAAAATATTTCTGGTAATATATTTTTAAAAACTGAGCTAGTTTTTTTGATGGAAACCAATCAATAAATTCCTCCAGTAAAGATAAAATATCCTGAATAGAGAAATCTATTCTCTTCACTTTACCACTAGAAGGAATCTGATTAAATCGCTTTTTAAAATGATCCAAATAGAAAGCCTGTTCTTCCTCTATTCGATTATTTACATATGTTATATTATCATAAATATTTTTAATTTGCCTTTTTATACTTTGCAATTTTTCCAATCTTTGATCGCCAACTAAAGAAAGTAATTCATCTATAATAGCAAGATCAAAATCACGATAGCATCTCTCTAATGAAGGGGCTTGTAATAATTTTTCCCTCATTGTTCTTAAAAGAGTGATATCCCATTTATATTCTTTTAACTGCATAATAATCCCCGATTAGTATTCTATCAAAAACAAAAGAAAAGTCAAGAAAAAATTAACTTGAAAAAGTACAATATTATAAACTTAAAAAGAATAAATTATACTAATTCAACCTTTTTTACTAAATTTTACCTTTGATACATTCCTTTTACTCTAGGTACTGTACGATTTATACTTTTATCAGCTTACAACCATTTCTATAATAGTCACTACAAATTTATAATAGGTTCCCAAAACCATTCTCATACTATAATATGATTATTATTTTTTCTTAATAGAAGACAATTTGTACTGGTCAACTACAGTTCTATCATGAAAAGGAATTCTCTCATTTCCTATAATCATTACTTCTTCATGCCCTTTTCCCAAAATGAGTAATACATCATTTTCTTTCAATTTCGAAATACCTTTATAAATCGCTTCTTTCCGATCTTTACATACTTCATAATTGGTCTTTTCTAAACCATCTATCATATCATCAATGATTTGCTCAAATGGTTCTTCGTGTAAATCATCACTTGTAAAAATTGCATATTTACATAAACTCGTAGCAAGCATTGCCATAATTGGTCTTTTCATGCGATCCCTAGAACCTGTACAGCCAAACACCACATAAATATCTCCTATTGTTGCTTCCTTAATTGTACTAATTACTTTTTCTAAAGCATCTGGTGTATGAGCGTAATCGATAACAATTAAATTCGTTTTATAGTTAATCATTTCCATTCTTCCACTTGGACTTTCCAAATGGTTTAAAATGCTGGGCTCTATTACAATATTCATTTGTTCTAATATGATTAATGCAGATAACAAATTTAGGATATTATATTTTCCTATTAAATTGGTTTTTATTTTAAATTTTTTTCCTTGATATTCATAGTAAAATTTAGTACCAGATAAAGACACTTCAAAGTCAAGAATCTGATAATCTCCCCCATAAAATCCATAAGTTATATTACGATTTTTTGGCAACAAATAATAATTTTTATAGGCATCATCATCATTGATAAGCGCTAATCCATTGAAAGGCAAATATTCAAATAGTTTTTGTTTGGCCAAAGCATAGTTTTTCATTGTTTTATGATAATCCAAATGATCCTGGGTCAAATTAGTAAAAATGGCACATTGAAACGGAACTCCTTCTAATCTCCCATAGGCTAATCCTTGACTACTCGCTTCCAGTATTACATATTTACAATGTTCCTCATAAGCTTTTAGTAATAATTCATACAAATCACAAACATCTGGAGTAGTATTATTTAAATTTTCTTTCTTTTCCATTCCAACATAGAACCCAATTGTTCCAATATATGCAGACTTGTTTCCTGAAAAGTTGAGGAGTTCAGATAGCAAATAAGCACTAGTCGTTTTTCCATTCGTTCCTGTAATTCCAATAATTGTCATTTGTTCTAGATATTGATTATAGTTTTGCTTTAATTCCTGTAATAAATATTCCCGTGGATTTTCTACATTGAGTGTTTCCACTGAATAAGAACCATGTTCGCAAACAATTTTACTGGCACCATTTTCTATCGCTTTGGAAATATAAACATCCCCATTACTATTAATCCCTTTTAAAGCAACAAAGGTATCCCCTTTTTTTACTTTTCTAGAATCTGTCTTTATTGTTATCATGCAATCACCTTCAACAATTATTTTACTATAAAATTGTTTTCGTAGCAACCAAACGAATAAAAAAAACATATTTGTTTCAAAATAATTTTAGAGAGGAGAATTTATGAATATTCCTTTATATTGTATGATATTTTTTTCCAAAGTGATTGAAAATGCACTAGCCACTTTACGCTTAATTGTTGTTGCAAATGGAAAAAAATGGCTTGGAGCAATTCTACAGTTTATTGTTGCGCTAGTCTGGGTTTTCGTTACAGGCGCTGTTGTAACTGGTATCAAAGAAGATCCATTTAAGATTATTGTATTTGCGGTTGGCTCTTTTGTTGGATCCTATGTGGGTTCTATCATAGAGGAAAAGTTAGCACTTGGCAATAATATGATTACAGCGATCGTAGAACCTAAATTTTATCCTTCTATTATAAAAGCATTAAAAAAAGAACACTATGGGGTTACAATTTTAGAAGGAAACGAACAAAATAAAATAATTTTACTCATTGTAATTCCTAGAAAGGAAAGAACAGAGGTAACCGATATTATTACCAAGTATGATCCTAACGCATTTATTAGCGCGGAAAAAGTTGTTCCAATTTCGCAAACTCATTTGCAACATCCGTAATAATATAAATATCTTTTCGATTTTCTAACAATTTTAATACTTGCTCTTTTTGATTGATTGTAAAAAATCCAATCTTTTTGTTCATATGAATTTGTTCTATATAATGATAACTAAAGAAATTATAATCAAAATGATTATATATTTTACTATTATTTAGAGAATAACCAATGAATAATCCAACTTTGATTGTTGGTTTTATTTTTTTGATATGTTTTAAACTATTGTACCAAAAACTAACAATGGTAATATTCAATTGAGGATATTTTTTCATGATTTCAATAACTTTGTCGGCTAATTCTTTTCTATCTTCTTTTAGCTCTATACAAATCATTTTATCGCTATGAATGCTGTTTAATAATTCTTCTAATGTTAATATGGATTCTTTTCCAAATTGATATTGTTTTAGTTCTTCTAAAGTCATATATTTGACAATTCCAATGCCATCACTGACAAAATCAATAACTGGATCATGTATTACTACAACTTCTAAATCTTTTGTCAGTCTAACATCACACTCTACCCCATCTACATAAAACTTGGATAATGCATTTAATAATGACTGCTTTGAATTTCCTATGTCATTTTTGGAAAGTTTTCCTCTATGAGCAATTAATTTCATATTATAATATATGAAAAAAAATAAAGAAATATTCTCTATTTTTCTAATTCTTCTTTTACATAAGCATAAATTTCTTCATGAATTTCAGGAATACTTTTTATATCATTTCCTATATTACATTCAATTTTTTTAAAACCATATAAATCGGCTATTTCAAGATAAGCCTGTTCTGCATGTTTTAAATGTTCAGAATCTGATTCATTCTGGTCTAGTTTTTCTGTTCTGTTTTTTCGAAGTACCGTTGCCTGTTCAAAAGGCATATGAAGAAAAACACGAATGTCTGGTCTTGGAAGCTCTAACAAACCAAACTCCAGATCTTCTATCCAATGATACATCTTTTTTCTCTTTTCTTTTTCTACTATTTTTCCGCCTTGATGAGCCATATTAGAATAGGTGTATCGGTCTAATATAACATGAATACCATTCTCTAATAAAAATAAAATTTTTGGAAGATTATATTTCCTATCTGCTGCATAATAAAGAGAAGATACTTCTGGATCTACTGTTGGTGCCCCTTCAGGAAAGTATCCTTCTCCAATATGAGGTTTTCCCAAATAACAGCCCCCAACAATTCTACCTGTAGGAGAATTATAATTAGGAAAAGAAAATTCTTCTATTTTATATCCTTCTTTTTTTAATCCCTCTAATAAAAATTTTGTTTGTGTTTCTTTTCCAGAACAGTCTGTTCCTTCAATAACTATTAGTTTTCCTCTCATTTTATCTACCTCTTTTTTACATATTCCACATGCCTATAAGAAATTGGTTCTTGATGTTCACACAAGACATTCTTTTCCCATTCGGTTTTATCAAACTTAGGAAAATAAGCATCAGCATCTTTTGCCTCACCATCAATTTCTGTCAAATACATTTTTGTAGTATAGTCTAAAAACAACTTATAAATTTGTGCTCCACCTATTACAAAGAGTTCCTCTTTTTCCTTTTCTAACAATTCTTTTAAAGAATGATAAAAAGTTACTTCCTTAGGAAAATTGGTGCAAGTCTGACTAAGAACAACATGTCTTCTTCCTGGCAACAAATTTGGAAGAGATTCGAATGTTTTTCTTCCCATAACAATTATCTTTCCCATTGTTATTTTTTTAAAAAAGGCTAAATCTTTTGGTATATACCAAATCAAATGATTGTCTTTTCCTAATTCATTATTTTTCCCAATAGCTGCAATTAAAGTAACTTCCATTTATACAGATACCTTCATTGCTATTTTTCCATGATGCTGATAATTTTCTAGTTTAATATCATTTAAATCTTTAGAGTTATCAAATTGAAAAAAATCTGTTATCTCTGGATTAATCCATAATTTTGGGGCCTCAAAATCCCCTAGTTCCTCATAACGCTTCTTTTGTTCCTTGATTCCTTCTATTTCATTTACATATAAATGAACATCTTTTGCACTCCAATATAACATACCTGGTTTAAGTCCTGTTACTTGCGCTAATAAATGAACCAAGACAGCATATTGAGTAACATTAAAAGGCAAGCCTAATCCAACATCTGTTGAACGTTGTGTTACAACACAATTTAGTTTTCCTTCTGTTACATCCCACATACTATTCCATACACAAGAAGGTAATACTGCTGTATCTAAATATTCATCTTGCCACAAACTCATAATCATACGACGATCTTCTGGATTATTTTTTATTTTATCAATTAACTTTTGCGTCAACTGATATTTTTTTACGATATATCCATATGCTGTACCAATGGTATGTGCCCACTCTTTTCCAAAAATTTTTTCAGATTTTAGATTTCCTTTCTCATCATAAATCCGATATACACCATCTTCAGAAATTTCCCACTCATTCCAAACTTTAACGCCTCTTTCTTGAAGTTCTCTTACATCATTACTCTGCATTTGATAAAACCAAAGCATTTCTATTACAGCTGATTTAAAAGCTACAAATTTCGTTGTTAAAATTGGAAATTCCTCGCTTAAATCAAACGACATAGAATAATAGGGCAACTTTATTGTATCCACACCTGTTCTATTATGAACTCGTATTCCCTCTGATAAAATTTTATCACACAAATTTAAATATTCTTTATCCCACTTTGACATTCTTACAACCTACTTTCTTTAATGTCATTATATCCTGAACATAATTTCATGTCAAGAAAAAAAGACCTGTTTTTTCATAGAGCCTTAACCAATAATATCATTATTTTCGAACTTTACATCTAAATATTTTCTACTAGACAAAAAATCACACATATGGACAAATTTTTGATACTTCCCTTTTGGATATGGCAATACTACATCACTATAAGCATTTGTTGTCCATGGTCCCATATGGCTTTCTATCATGGATGTAATCATCGCTATTTCTACTTCTGTCAGCGTTAATTCTTTTTTATGGTCTTTGATAAAGTTAGCAATCACTAATGGATGATCAAAGATACAATATTTACTTTTTACAAGCCCATCCTTAAGCCCATCATGTACTAGTAAAGCAAAAAGAATCATATCCTTTTCATCAGCTGTAAATACATTCCCTATCACTTCATTTTCTAATAAATCATGGGCAATTCGAATTGCAACCTTGGTATGCCTTACTAACCCCCCATCTCCTAATGAAAATGAAGGATGATATTTTCCTGTCGAACTTGCCGCTATTTCAAAAAAATAATCTGGTAACATTTCTAGTAACTTTTCTGCATTCTCTTTAAAATGAGGATTTTTAAAATATAATAATTCCTTTTCAAAAACTTCTTTTTTACTCATACTGCTCACCTATCAATTGATATAAAATTTGATTAGAAATATAAATAAATCTTTCAGCGATTTTAATATTTCCATTTTCTTCTATCAATTTGCCTTTCTTTAATAAATCCTTTATCATAGAGTACTCTTTTAAATTTCTATGATATTTTTTTTCAAATTCTAATAATGAAATTCCATCTAATTTACGCAATCCCAAGATAAGCTCATTCTCAATGGTCTCATTTATTGATAGTTTATGAACTTCTTTCCTATAGTTTCCATTTAGATAATGATTCCAATTTCTAGTATTTTCATATCGTTCTCCATTAATATATCCTGCTGCTCCTAGTCCAAAACCATAATATTCCCAGTTATTCCAATAAACCAAATTATGTTTTGATTCATAGCCTTTTAAACCAAAATTGCTCACTTCATAATGCTTAAACTGATGTTTTCGCAATAATTGTTCTATCTTTTGATACATAGCATAATCTAGTTCTTGTTCTATAGGTTCAACATTATGAACGTTCAACATTGTATGCGGTTCTATCATTAAAGAATAAGTTGAAATATGAGGAATATCAAGTTTTAAAAACGCAATAATATCTTCTTCTACTTCTTTTAATGTTTCATTTGGTAATGCATAAATTAAATCTACATTAATATTTAAAAATCCAATCTTTTTTAACATTTTTATTTTTTCTTTTATTTCACTTATTTGATGATGACGATTTAAAAACTGTAAATATTTTGAATGAAATGTTTCCACACCAATACTAATACGATTCACACCAAATTGTTTTAAAAGAATCGCTTTTTCTTCTGTGATATTTTCAATATTACATTCAAATGTAAACTCAATACATTCACTCAAATCAAATATTTGTAAAATAGAAAATAATTGTTTCAATTCCTTTACATTTAAAGCACTTGGAGTTCCGCCTCCAATATAAAGCGTTTTCACTTTTTCAAATTGATAATATGTTTCAATTTCTTTTTTTAATTGGGCTAAATATTGTTCTACCCAATCAGAACGATAAAAAAATTTAGGAAAATCGCAATAAGAACAGATAGAAGAACAAAAAGGAATGTGAACATAAACAGATTTCATTTTTTTTCTACCTGCTATTAAAATCTTAATTCTTCCATCTCTATCAATTCCCTTAGCTTCATAGAATCCTTTCAATTCTTCTACCATTCCATGAATGGTTGCTTTCCTTATAAAATCAGTATCATCAAACCCTTGTCTTAAAGCATACATATATAGAGGATTAATAATAAATTTCACAGTCTGATTAATTTTTCTTCTATAAGAAGACTGCATTTTAATATCAGAAAGCAAGCTAATTTGCTCATCACTCAAATATTGCCATCTTTTATCTTCTAAAGTTTTTTCCATAAAACATCACACTATTTATTATACCATAGAAAAACAAGTATTTAACACTTGTTTCCTAAAACATAAATTTTCTTAGGTTTATTCTTTCGGTTAAAACAACGATAATTTTCTATTGCTTGATTAACATATTCATAAATAATCTGTCCATAATTTGCTTGAACAAACTCATTTTGTAGTACACGAATGAGTGATTCTACTTTTAAGTTTAAATCAATTGCTGTTTTTTCTAAGTCAAAATCATTCATAAAAAACTGTCTAACCGCTAGTATAATATACTGATATTTCTTCTGTAACTCATTTCCAAAAAGTAATTTTTCAACAAACAAATATTGCTCTAAATCCGCATATGCTTCTTTTGTTAATAATCTTTCAAAATTTGACATATTAGCTATTAAATAGGTTTCCATTATATTTAATGGTTCTTTTGGATTAGAATATTGAATATTCTCATATATCGTTAAAAAGTTTACTAATACTGTTAAAATCTGAAAATCATATGGCCCAACAAATATGAATTCTGGCTTTACAATTGAAATCATTTTGCCATCCTTGATTAAATATTTGTTTGCATTTGGAAGTTGAAGGAGTGGAGCCACTTCTGCTTTGTGATTTTGAAGTGCAGCATACTCTTCAGCACTAAGTAATTTCTTAGATTTATTTCCAATAATATCAGCAATTAATTTTTCATTTCTCAAGTCAAATATTTCACTCATATCTCCATAAGAATATCTACCAGACATATAAGTTTCTATAATTGCTCTTTCATACTCATCTAACAATAGTTCGTCATTTTCATCTGTTGTAATTTGGAAAGCCATTTTCTGAAAGGAGTTTAAAACAGGTTCAGGAAAAAAATCCCCACTTTTTGAAACATCTAGCAGATAAGATTCTATATTTTTTTTAGACATACCAGTGTAAACTATAAGTCCTTGTATATCATTTATTTGTTCTATTAACATTGCCTTACACAATGACAAATAACGTTTTTCAATAATTCTCTGAGGCTCTAACATTGCAATCAGACTTCTTATAGACTGTTGCTGAGCTGCTTTTCTCTTAATTTCACTTGTATGCAAATCTTTTACTCGACAAAATTCTAAATATAATTGTTCACTTTCTAAAATTTCTGGTAATTTTGAATCTGAAAAATAACGACTCAAGGTCCTATCTGAAAAACCAGTAATCTCAGAAGTTTTTTGGTAGTTCCCTTTCTGCTCTATAAAAACTTTTACAGCTCTGTTAATTTTAGCGTTTTTATTTTCTGGTTGCAATCTTTTTTTGTTCATATGAAATAATATTTGATACTCAAAAGATAATAAACCTTCTAATAAATTATCATTTAAGTATCTTGAGATAGTTCCCTTTGATAAACCAAGTTTTTCAGAAATCTTGGAAAATGGCATCCCACATAAAAATAATAAACAACATTTTAATTGAGATATTTGACTATTATCTAATTCACAAAAAGCATTCCACTTCATTTTTTCTATTGCTATATCTAAATTCCCTACAAATTCTAATTTAATCGTTGTTCCTTCTATCCCTTTAGGCACTTTTTCTAATGTCACATTCTTTTCCATTATAGATTCCCCCTTTTTTCGGCTATATTCTAACATAAAAAAAGAAATAATTCAAATTGATTATTCCTCCTGATAGTGTAAAATGGTTTGGGGATGGAGTACAAAAAAGGAAGACCTTTTGTTAA
>CANPBV010000047.1 GCA_947572405.1 uncultured Mycoplasmatota bacterium
AAAAGGATTTTTACTTTTTTCATTCAAAATCCCCATAACTCTTTACACTAAGTAAGTAAGTAACTAATATACCAAAAAGAGTTTTGAACTTTTTCAAAACTTTTTTCTTATTAGGCCTCCAAAATTTCTTTTAATCTTTTTTCATATTCATCCTGTAATACATAAATATCTTTACTACTCATAAATAATAAAACCGCATTTTTATGCTTTAATAATTTATCTACAGTATCTAAAGTAATATATTCTCCATTATTTAATTGTTTCAAAATCACTTCATATGTAATATCATCATACCCAATTTCTTCTCGATCTACTCCAATATCCATAATATACGATTTATCAGCTAGGTTGAGCGCCTCTGCAAAATCATCCGCAAACTTTTTAGTCCTAGATAATGTATGTGTCTTTAAAATCGCAACGATTTCTTTATCTGGATACTTTTGCTTAGCTGCTTTAATCGTTAATTTCACCTCGGTTGGATGATGTGCATAATCATCTATTGTTACAATATCACCAATGATATTTTCCCTGAATCTTCTTTTGGCCCCACTAAATGTTTTTAAATTTTTTGCTACATCTTTGGCTTCCATTCTTTCATAATAGCAAACACTAATAACAGCCAAAGCATTTAATAGCATATGCTTTCCAAAAAGCGGTAGATCAAAATGCCCATAGTAATTACCTTCTACAAATACATCAAACTCTGTTCCATCATTCCTATATTCTACATCTTTAGCTAAAATATCATTATCCTCTTTTAATCCATAATAGAAAATCGGTTGATTTACGTCTAATGTATGAGTATAAGGATCATCCCCGCAAGCAATTACCATTTTTTCAGCTTTATTCGCAAAGCTTTGATACGCATCAATAACATCATCAATATCTTTATAATAATCGATATGGTCTAATTCGATATTGTTAATAATGACATAGTTTGGATCATAATCTAAGAAATGTCTTTTATATTCACATGCTTCTAGTACAAAGTAAGAATTTTCTTTGCTCGCTTTTCCTGTGCCATCACCAATTAAATAATTGCACCCTGTAATATTGGATAACACATGAGATAACATCGCAGTTGTGGTTGTTTTTCCATGGCATCCAGAAATTGCAATTGTTTTAAACATCCCTGTTAATTTTGCAACCATTTCTTGATAAGTATATATTTTTAAATCTAGTTCTTTTGCTTTAACCAATTCTGGATTATGATCATTAAAGGCATTGCCTTGCACAATAATCATACCAGGTTCTATATTTTTTTCATCAAATGGAAGAATCCGAATATTTTTTTCTAATAACGCTTCTTCTGTAAAAAAATGATCTGGTTTATCACTCCCTTGAACGTCATATCCTAGGTCTTGCATAATTTGCGCTAAAGCACTCATACCAGTCCCTTTTATTCCTATAAAATGATACATATTTTTCATCTCCTATTACTATTATACTTCAATTAAGCAAAAAAATTAAGCAGAAATGGTCCTAAAATGAGAATCATGATAAGTGGTACCACGAATAATACTGAAATAATGCTTATTTTATTGGGAATCTTATTAATTTGCCCTTTAATTTCTAATATCTGCTTATCTCTTAAAAAAGCAATCTGACTATACATGGTATCTAAAATACTGCTTCCGAAAATATTAGTTTGTGTAATATTTAAGATAATGTTATTAACTGTTTCTGAGGGGATTCTTTTCTTCATATCTTCCAATGCTTCTAGTAAAGATTTTCCAAAATGAACCTCTAATAGAGCCCTTTTAAATTCGTCTGATAATTCTGACTTCACATTGGCAACTGTTACTTCTAATGAATTTTCTAGATTTCTTCCCGATTCCAAAGTCAATGTCAAAATTTCAAAAAAATATAGTGCCTCATGATCCAATTTTCGAATACGGGCTTTTAATGGTTTTGTGATAATCAAATAATAATATGCATAATACCAACCAAGTGTAATCGCAGGCGCAAAAATATAGGCATGCTTAGATTCATATAATACAACTAGAAACACAATCAAAGAAGAAAGCAATTGAAGATTAATAAATGTCGTAGCATCAAGTTTGGATTTTCCGCCTAACATATTAATCTGCATCCCTATCCTATTTAAGTCTTTTTCACGATAAATTTTTCGAATAATATTATTTTTCAATTTTCATCACATCCTAACCGCCATAATTTTTCTAACACATATGATGTAAGCAACATATAAAACGATGATAAGAAAAGATAACATAAATCCAAGTGGAGTCGTAAAAAATGGCAAGAAATATTCTGGATTGATTACACTTACAAAAATTGCAAATAAAACTGGCACACAAAATAGTACATACATGATCATTTTAGAACTACTAGTCAGGGATTCTAGTTCTAGCCATAATTTCTTTTTGTTGAATAGTGATTCTTCAATAGAAGAAAATACTTTAATGATATTCCCACCTGTTTTATTTAAAATGCTTAAAGAGGCTGTTAAATAATTGACTTCTTCTAATTTAATTCGATCAGAAAATCTTTCGAAAACAACATCCACAGAAAGTCCATAAGAAAGTTCAGCACGCATTTTTCTAAACTCTTTGGCTATTGCACCATCTAATTCGGTCATTACTAATTCAATTGCTTGGGTAATACTTCTTCCAGATTTAAATGCATTATTCATAATAATAATAGCCTGTAGTAAATCATTTTCAATATGTTTCCGATGTAATTTATATTTTGAAATGTATAAAATATCTGGGACAAAGAAGCCAAATAGAAATGGGAAAATAATTTCATAAGAATTTATAAGTTCTATTTGTAAGGTAGAAGAAATAATCGCAATTACCACAAACAAAATAGCAATTAATATTTTAGCAGATACAAAGTCTACTCCCTTCCTAGTTTCATCTCCCATAATTCCAACATATTTTTCATAACGATCCGAATATTTTTTTAGGAAAACCGATTTTGAAACATATTTGCTAATTCGTTTTAATAATTTTGCGTAAAATTGATAATATCGATCAAACAAAGATAAAGAGTGATCATTTAATGAATCAATGCTATATTTTTTGATTCTTTGTTCTAGTTTTACGCTTTTTCTATAAGATAACATCGCTAATATAATGCCTATTAAAGTAGCTATAATTCCTAGCTGAATTAAAATAACACCAAATGTATCATCTCTTACAACATTGATCATCATGGTTTTGGTTGTTACATTTCCAGCACTATCGCTGACGGTATAAACCAATTTTTTTAATCCAATTTCTTCAAAATCCAACTCTTCTACATTGGTTGTTACTTGTTCTAATAAGTCCCCATCCTGTGTATCGTAAGCTTTTACATCTGCCATTGGATAAAGAACGGAACCAACTTTCATTTTTAGAGAATCGCTTCCAAGCAAGATAACGGGGGCATCTTTGTCTATTTTATAAATTCCACTCTCTATTTCTGTTTTTCGGTTATAATAATCATAGGATTCTATTTTGATTTTGTAAGTCCCAGTTTCATCCAATACCATATTAACTGGTTTTCCATCATCAATACTTTCGCTACTACTTGGAACACCATTTTTAAAAATTGTATAAGTATATCGCATGGTTAATTCACTAGGAGTATATGTAACCGTTAAATCCAGATTTGTCGGTTTTTCCTGAGCCTCTAAACTAAAACCGGTCTGAACCTGATTGTCCACAAAATCACCTACTTTCTATTCAAATATATCGGTAAGAGTATTAATACCTCTCGATTTTATTACTTTATAAACATTCGGAATACGATCATGTAAAATAAATTCTCCTAGAACATCCCCATTTTCTTTCACACCATCTTGCCTAAATGTAAATATTTCTTCCATTTTAATAGCGTCATTTTCAATTCCAGTAATTTCACAAATACTGGTTACTTTTCTTCTTCCATCTGTTAATCTAGATACCTGCACAACAATGTTGATTGCTCCCTCAATGTATTCTCGAATTGCTCGAATTGGTATCTCCATTCCAGCCATTAATACCATTGTCTCTAAACGATTTAAGGCATCAATTGGGCTGTTGGCATGCATTGTTGTTAAAGATCCATTATGTCCTGTATTCATTGCTTGCAACATATCAAATGCTTCTTTTCCACGCACTTCCCCAACAATGATACGATCAGGTCTCATACGAAGGGAATTGATCACCAAGTCTCGAATGGTAATTGCCCCTTCCCCCTCATAATTGGTTAATCTCGTTTCTAGTGAAATAACATGTTCCTGCTCCAATTTAAGCTCTGCTGCATCCTCAATCGTAATAATTCTTTCATGAGGCGAGATAAAGGATGATAATACATTTAAAAGAGTTGTTTTTCCACTTCCCGTTCCTCCACAGATAATGATATTTAGTTTTGCTTCTACACAAGCTTCTAAAAATCTCGCCATATAAGGAGTTAATGCTCCCGTTCTTAAAAAATCTTCAATATTGGCTAGCTCTTCTTTAAATTTACGTATGGTTAAAACTGGTCCATTTAAAGAAAGTGGCGGAATAACAGCGTTTAATCTAGACCCATCTACAAGTCTTGCATCGACCATTGGATTCGCAGTATCAATTGTTCTTCCAAGCGGCTGAATCATTCTTTGGATGGTTCTTAAAATGTGATCTTCATTGATAAAAGAAATACTATTGTCCCTTACAACTCGACCTTCTAATTCGATATAAATTTCATCTTTTCCATTCACCATAATTTCAGTAATATCATGGTCTTCTAATAATTCTGTTAATGGCCCATTCCCGCTAATTTCATTATCAATCAAATTATATAAATAACTTCGTTCTACATTTGATAAGTCATAACCATCTATTGTTTTGTCAATCTCCGTCTTAACAAAATCCGTCATATCTCTTGCTTTTGTAATATTATTATCGATTAAGTTTTGAATAATTTTAGTACGAAGTTCATCTAGCAATATTTTATTTGGAAATGCTTCATAATCTGAAACATAAGCAACTTCTGGAGTTTCTATTTGAACATCAAACTCTTCTACAAATTTTTTCTTTGCCATAATATGCCTCCTATTTTTTTTCTTTCACTAAGGATGTAGCCATATTTTTAAAACTATCTATTGTTTTTTTATGTTTAGAAGCAATTCCCTTATGGAGTGTTAAAATATTTCCATCTAAGATATATTTGTCAATGTTTTTTAAATAAAAGTTTTTGGGAATCACATAATCAATACTTCCTTTTAAAATATTTTTGACATCATACTTTGAAAAATGTTCTTTCCCAGGATGCGTTGCTTCATTTAAAATAATTTTATAATTATCTTGTTCCATATCTTTATGAATCGCAATTCTAGTAGCCATGTTTTTTAAGTTAGCTGGATCATTATTCATGACATATAATACCTGATCACTTGCATCTAAAGCTACTAAAGTAATATCATTTAAAAAATGATTTGTATCAATTAAAATAACATCATACCTATAAATCACCTTTGATAAAACCACAGATATATATTTACTTCCTACTTTAGTCGCATTTCTGGGATCCTTTGGAGATGGAATAACATCGATATAATCATTATATTTTACTAAGTATCTGTCTATATTGTCAAAACGATTACTGTTAAGATCGTCTATTAATCGATAAATATCCTGTTCATTTGGAATATTTAAAGAAAGGGCAATTGTTCCACCATATAAGTCCAAATCAATAATGAGCACTTTCTTTTTTTGAAGACTAAAAATACCTGCTAAATTTAAAAGTGTTGTTGTTTTTCCCGTTCCTCCTTTTACAGAGGCAACCGTAAATACCTTTGCTTTTTCTAAAGACATATTATCCCTCTTTCTTAATTCTTTTTTCCCCGTTTATAACTTCACCCTGGTAAGATAATTTTATAATGTGATCTTTTGCAAAAAAAATAGGATTGATTCTTTTTTCAACGCTCACATACACTTTTTCTTCTTGGATTTCCATTCTAATTTCATAAATATCCTGAATGTTCTCTTTTAACAAATGAGTCATATTAATTTTTACAGTTGCTTCCTCTTCTTTGATATGATCTAATGCATAAGAAATAGAATCCGTTATTGCATGTTCTATTTTCCGTTTTTCATTATAAGCAATTCCTAAATCTACAATTAGGCCAATCAATAACAATAAAAATGGCAATAAGATTAAAAATAGTACAAGAACTTGCCCCTTTTTATTCATTCGATATCACCCTGCTCGCCTCTATTTGATAGTTCTTGCCTAAGATTCGATTCAGTCCTGGTGTATTCACTGCTACTTTTCTTGATAAAGTAATCGTAGTTGTTGTACTTTTGGTTTCTATATTTTTTATCAATTCTTTTTGAGTTACATAGTAATCTACTTCAGTCATTTTATTCTGTCTTACTAATTCAACTACATAGTCCAAATCATTTTCTAATGTATACTCTTTATAAAGAATATTTCCAAAGTCTATTGCTCCTAATATTAATAGCAATAAAACTGGTAATATTATAATAAATTCGACCAATGCTTGTCCTTTATTTTTCATCTTACCACACTCTCATATTCTATATAAAATTATATCAAATAATCCTTATTATCACAAGAAAAAGTTCGGTTTTATCCAAACTTTCATTTCAAATGTAAATTTTTTTTGATGTGATCTATTACTTGCTCTTCTGTTTGACCTTGATTTCTTTTACCAATATAGATTTGTAAGTTCCTTAACTCTGATTGTGACATATTATCATTTTATTTTCAAAATGCAATTTTTATTTATTGTACTTCCTATAATTTTTAGCCAAAACTATCTCTCCTGTTAAATCTAATATCATTCCAACAAAAGCAATTATTCCACCTATTACAAAACCAATAGTTTGTGGCATAAACTCTTTAATAATAACAAATGATAATAGAACAACTATTAAACCTATTGTAGAGGCAATTCCTCCTGATAGCATTAACTGATAACTTATTGTCTTTTCTTGTTTACATTTTTTCTTAAACTCTTTTTTATTCATATTTTTACATTTCCTTCCATAACTGGTAAGTTGTTATTTATTACGTTTTATAAAAAATATACCTAATATTGAAGTAATTACTATAATTATAATTGGTGCGAATTTAAAGAATACCCACTCAAACGAATGCCATAATGTTCCAATAATAGACCATTCAGGGTCACTATAATCCCACGATTGATATGGACTACCTAATACAGCCAATAATATGAAAAGTAAGATAACACAAGCATCCAGAATTATTAAAAAATGAATTATTCTTTTTCTTTTTTGTTTTTGTTTTATAGATAGTTGTTCATTTATAACTTCTAATTTTTCTGATATTACTTTTATATCATTTTTTTCTTTTTCTTCGATATTTTCGCCTAATATTATACTAACTGGGGTTTCAAAGACTTCCGATATAGAGATAAGCATTTCAGCATCTGGGACAGATAATCCTGACTCCCATTTTGAGATCGTTTGTCTGACAACATTCAATTTGAGGCTTAATTCTTCCTGTGAAAGACCTTTATTTTTTCTTAAGATTTTTAAATTATCTTTTAACATTTTAAACCTTCTCCTTTCAACAAATTAAGTTTATGATAAATTGTCTGTTGCTTCAAGCAATGTATTTTAACATTTTAACAAACTGCTGCCACTCTGGCAATTCACTCAATTATAATTTATTTTCAAACTCGTTAATAATTTCATTTAATTGCTGCTCTTCAAAAGATAAAATTATTTTTCTTGATGTCTAAATCTAAACCATATTCAAGAAATAATTTTAATATTTCTGGATTCTTTTCACTTTTTCTGCCTAGTGTATGTATGTAAATCTTCCTTTATTATCTTGCCAATTTGGATTTTTACCCTTTTCAATTAGTGATTTTATAATTTATGATTAAGTGTAGACACATGTAAATAAGTTGTACCTTCATCATCCCTAAAATCAATATTTTTTCAATCACTAATTGTTTTTAATAATTCTGGGTTTTCTTCGTGTCCTATTCTTCCAAAAAAATTCATCTCTGCCTAATTTATATTATAGGTTACTTAACTTATCTGTAATTTTCTTTGCCCCTGTTCTTACCCCAAAATATTCTGATATTAAACTTTTTCTACAAGTATTATCATTATAATACCCTAATGCTTTTATAGAAGATGTTTTACTCTTATCATTATTTCATCTGCTTCTAATAATTGGTCTGGCACCTTTTATATTCCATTTTCCCATCTACTTACTCTTTTATCTGTAACTACTAATTTCTTTCTGTGTTATTCCTTTTGTTTTTCCTGATTCAGCAATGCATTTCTAACATCCCATAGATGTAGAATAGAAATGCTATCAAAAATAGAGAAAAAAGAGTTATTCTCATAACTCTTTTGGTTCTTGATTAAGCTTTTACATTTTTATTTTTACGAATTAATATAATCATTAATCCTAATGATAAAAGGGATGCTCCTGCTACTGGTAACACATAAGCTACATCTCCAGTATTTGGACTACTTGGTGCTCCTTTTTTCTTGTATTTAATGCATAGTGAATGTGCTACATCAGATGTATCTGTGCTTAATAAGCTATTTGCATTTGTAATATTTGAAAAAGTATAAACCCCATCAGCAGATGGCTGTACATATTGACGATCTACTAATACAGTATCAATTTCATACCCTTCGTTTACAGTTACTTGAAATGTTTGAGTACATCCAGGATTTACCTCTACATAAAGTTGTTGCCCACTTTTGATTGTAATAATATTACTTGAGCTGCTATCAGCTGGTGTTACTGTACAACTGTTTTTTGTTGTTGTAATTGTACCATAATTAATTCCACTTCCATCTTGTCCATTTATAACATCAATTTTAAAATTTGCTGCACTTGCACTTGCCACCCCAAGCCATAGAGAACAAAATGCAATTGCAAAAAAGCTCATCGTTTTTAAAGTTTTTTTCATAAAACACTCTCCCTTATCTTACATTACCATTATCTAACAAATTTTTTATAATGTCAATCATAGAATTCGACTTTTTTCTAATTTGACACCTCTTTTTCAGGAACTATGTAGGTCATTACTCTTTTTGCAACAACAGTAAAACGTTCATCTGGTTCTACATCTGTGCAAGTAGAAAGTGTTAAAAGATGATCTTTTGTCCCAACTTCTAATTCGCTAGAAAGAATGGTTTTTTTCTTTATTTCATCCAAATATTTTTGGAAAGACTCTTCACTATTAAAGTTAATAATATGTGCCTCTTTGGAAGAATCAAATTCATAAGCTGCATAAATTTCATATTGGTATGTAGCCTTTGGAGTAATCAGCCATATATATTTATGTTCCTCAAAATAAGATTCTTTTCTGTATTTTTTTAGAGAACCAAACATGGTATTGTTTCGCATGTTATGACCATATAAAATTGTATTATCAGAACTAAAATCTTGGTTGGCGCGATAATCAACAAAAATAGAACCACTAACATTTGGCTTTTTATTATACAAATGTTTTAAATAATATTCATTGTCCTCTGCCCTTACAATTGGATAATTGATTTCTGTATCATCAATTCTTATCCAAGCAACAATCTCATTATTAATTTTATATAATGGTTCAAAGTCTACCTGCGGTATATCATCATTAATTGGAAATTCTGTTCTATCTGGATCTGGTGTAATTATTGATATCGGCTTTTTTTGCCCCACCTGATTCTGTATTTTTCCATAGCTATCAGAAGCGCTCCAATACTGCCAAATAATTCTGCCTAACAAAAATAGTGAAATTGAAAAAATTAAAATCAAAATACTCAGTACTACCATATAGACTTTTTGATTTACAAGTTTATTCTTTAATACTTTTTTCTGAATTGCTTTTGCTTCTTTCATATCTAAAACTTGTGTTAAGTTTAGATAGGTACTTTCATATAGTTCAGGATTACCGATATAGCTAACGGAATGATAAAGCATTTTTAAATGATCATTATAAAATTTCCATTGTTCTAAATCTTTGGATAAGTATTTACTAATTTTTTTCTGTTCTACTTCATACATTTTCGTCATATAATCATTAAACTTTGAAAGAATCCTCTCTAGTTCACTATGCGTAATGACATGATTTCTAACGCCTCTATTAATTTCTCTTACAAAGTATTCTTGGATCACTTTTTCAATCAGCCTATCAGTTCTTACCAGTTTGGGCCTATATTCCAGTAACTCAACAAATTCTTCTGACAATCTTGATATTGTTAAAGAAGTATGAAAAATAGCTTTTTCATAAAAGTTTGCCATTTCCTCACTATCTTCATCTTCAAAAATTAGTTCTAGTTCTAATTCATAGGCTTGTAATAATTCCACAATTTTCTTTTTCCTTCCATCCAACTGGTATTCCAGTTTCAAAAAAGGACGATTTTGAATAATCTCTGGAGACAATAAAACAGTTTGATCCGTTAAATCCTCTAATGTCAAAACAAGATGACTAGAATCACTAGATGGTTTTTCTTCCCGGATTGCTTCTATAATCTGCCTTTCATAATCCTCTATGATTTTTCTATAAAGTGCAGGCGCAACTTCTTCAAAAAAGCGAAGACGAGCAATTAAACTTTGGTCAACAATTTCTGTCTCAATGCTCAAATAGGAATAATTTTCATAGAAAAAACTAGAACCTAAAATTTCTTTTATCATGTACTGCTTTTTACTTTTAATTTCTTCATATTTATTATGAGCAAAAGACTTATATTTATATCTTTTTTCAAATAAATCAAATAGATAGGCAAAATAAAGCATATTTCCTTCTAAACTTGGTTTTATAACACTTTCGTTAATATAAATGTCTGGTCCTTGATAAATAAATGGTTTTTTTTCTTCTAATGTTACAATATGAACAGTCTCATTCCAACCTAATTGTCCAAGCAAATCTAAAATTAAAAAACGGAATAATTCAGCATACATTGCAGATGATAAGTCTAATTCTTGGTCTTTTTCAAAAATAACATAAAATAAATATCGAAGATAATGATGAGGCATTTTTCTATTTTTATAGATCATTAAATAATTTAATAAATCTTTCAATTCGAAGTCATTTAAAATTCTATTTTTTTTCATTTGTTTATGATAAAATCTTCCAACATCATCCGCTGCTTCTTCAAAATGAATGTCTTTCAAGAATTTTTGAAAAGGTTCAAATTCATTTGGGTATTGTCTGAGTAAGTCTAACAAATTTCTACAAGCTGCATTTTCATAAAATTGAAATGGATTTTCTTTCATTTTTTCTAAATAAAATTTTGTTAAAATTTTTATTGTAATTGGTAAATAACTAAAATTATTAGTTTTTTTCATGATAAAGACGGTACTATTTAGTAAACGTTCAAATTCATTTAAATAGTACTGTTTGCTCATACCATCACTCAAAAAAGAACAATTATCATCTGCATTTAATAATTGCTTGCATAATGCTTCATCATCTAAGATATATACTAATTGTTCTAGTTTAGTTTGCCCCTTTTTCATCCCTTTTACTCCGATTTTTCTTCTTTTATAATTTGACTTTGTTTTAAGTAGTGATTTGCTAAATGGAGAAATTTACTAGCTTCGTTTTCTCGTTTACAAATTAAAGCTTTTTTATATTTTTCAAAATAATAAACCATTTTTTCACGATCTGTTAAATGATGGCCAAAATAATTTGTTTCTTCCACTTGCTACCACTCCTTATTCTAAATTCATTTTAACACACAATAAAAAAAAGAACAAGAAAAAGATCTTACTATAGATACTTTTCAGGTATCATTTTAAAGTTTCATTTTATTTGCATATTCTGTGATTTGTCTATCAGTTAAGCCAGTTATTTCTTTAATCAACGATAAGTCTATTCCTTTCTTTAACATAGAAAATGCAATTTCTAATTTCCCAACTATAATACCTTCTCTCTTTCCACGCTTTTCTCCACGCTTTTCTCCTCTTTGTTCTGCATGATATTTTATCATTGATGTGGCTTGTTCAAAACTCATTTCCATGCTCTCTTCCTCCTCGTATAATATAGTTAAGATATTTTTTAACTATATTTTCTTTA
>CANPBV010000048.1 GCA_947572405.1 uncultured Mycoplasmatota bacterium
TATAGTGGACTTTCACCACCTAGTTATATGTCATGCCTGGCACACTAAAGAAAAAAAGAATGAAAATATTCTTTTTTTAGTTCTTTAAAGCCATTCCTACTCCAAAGCCATAATGGGGTATGAATATCTATTGGATGATATTTTGTTTCTTTTAAAGTATGATTCCATCTTTCAATCACGAGTTTTTGAACATTGCTAGAATTGAATTCTGCTTCTGTAATCAGCCCTAAATGATAGGTAGCTTTACAAACATGAGTATCTGGTGCTACTGTTAGATTTTCTGGATCTTCATATTTTCTATCTGTATATTCACTCATTACATAAAGCCAGTAATTACAAATCTTGGTGCCAGACAAGTATGGAAAGCTTTTCTTTTCTTCTATTTGCATAAATTCTCGGATTTTATCAACATTATTATGAAATTTTAAAAATAAATTTCTAATGTCTCCATCAAATTGTTCAACAATCGTATGACACAGTTTTATCCATACTTCGGTTTGTTTATTTTTCTGCAGTGCTACTTTATATTTTATCAGTGCTTCTTGAACTTTTTCAAAGCTTGATTCTACTACTTTCTTTGGTTCAAACACAAAACGTGTTTCTAAATCGTTGTATGTTTTATTAGCACTTTCCCATAATTTATAAGAATTTCTTTGGTAATTTAATGCCATAGGGAGTGTAAAATATAAATAATTTTGGGAGGATGATTTTTCTAAATGCGGGTTTTGGTCCTCTGGCATGAATTCCCCTCCCAATAAGCTTTTTTATAATACGATAATAAAATCCCTATTTTTTCTAACAATTCCATCATACACCTACTTGTTTGTTTCATTATAATAGTGAAGTTCTGACAATTCTTCTGATATTTTTTCAAGTTCTTCGGCTTCAGGCATTTCGTTTAAAACTTCTTCTATTTCAAATAATAAAGAAGATAGATTGTTATAATTCTGATAAAAAATACGATAGCGTTCTAATATTTTTATTTGCGAATCTTTTAATATTAATCCATTTTTTCGTTTTATATAAAAGTCATGTTCAATATTTAAATCCTCCATTAGAGAGTCAATATTAACATCATAGCCATTAATTTTCATATATTCATATCCTCATATCATGTAGTTCAGATATTTTGTAACTACACGTTCTATATTTAGATTTTTGGTTTTGGGAGATCTATAAACTCATTATTTTGTACATTATAACCTCGTATCATGTTTGTCGAGAAAATGTTAGCGACTTCCTTGAACACTTTTTTTGGCTAAAGTCTTTTTTACAAATTGGATATTAATAAGTTGTATAAGAAATCGCTTGTTAGTTTTTGCCTTTTTCTTTATCAATTGTTTTTTTCCAATTTGGCATTTTATCCTTTCAAATGGTCTAATTTGTCTAAAAATTCTTGGGTAACTACTTCACTTGCTTGGGTTGTTTCTTCCGTTTCACGATAAACGACTTTTTTCATCAAAATGAAAGGTATTTCTGCTACATATTCTAATTTATGTTTTACAAATAGTTGGGCCCTTACTTTATCATAGTTATGAATGGCTTCTTCTTTTGTAATTGTTTTCTTTCTCTCTGTTTTTGCATTCCACATGTCATCTTTACTAATTCCAAATTCCATTATCAATTCGTAATGATCAAAATCATTTTTGGAATACATTTCCATTTGGTTCATTCCATGACTCACTAAAAAAGTGTTTTCAGAAGCACTAACGACAACTCCTTCTCCTCCGGGCGTTTGATAAGATGTAGCGCCTTCAAAGGGGAATGTCATTAAAACTTGATTGGCCTTTAAAAATTCATTTCTCGCATTCTCATAGCTATCAGGACTATTTAGGTATTCAATGAATTTAATAACGCTTGCTTCTGGTCCACCCCCAGTAAAATAATAATTGTCCATATAAAATTCATGATGAAATATTCCCTGATTCACAAGTTCTATTTTTTGAATACGTTCTATGGGAATGATTGTATATTCGTCTTGATTTATCATATATATTTTTCGATCAGTAGAAAGCGCAATAACATATTGTTTATCGATCAAGGTCCCATATATACTAACTAGCGGAAATTCTGTTGGTTCAAATAAGATACTCAATGCTTTATTTTCATTGATTGCTTCATTTTCCTTGGCAAGTTTTCCATATTTAAAGCGCTCATAGTAATTAAGCGTTTTGGGTTTTGGAATATATGGTATAAATTCATATTCAGCCGTATTTTCATGGCAGTAAGAACGAATAAATTGATATACTTTTGATTTTTCTTTTCCTGTAAACTGATATTTGTTTAAGTCAAATGTTAAGCCAAAAGCACTTGTTCCAGTTACTTTGAAAATATTCATTTCTTCCCTTATTAAAACTTTATAATGTTCTTTATGAACAATTAGAAGTCTATCCTTATTGGTCCATACGATTAAATAGGTTTTTTTCATGGTAGCAGTAATAGCAGCTACAATCTTTTCATCTTCTGTTAGTAATGATAATAGCCTCACATAAGCATCTACAATTTTCTCCTTTTCTTTTAAATGAAATGGTTCTATTTTATCTAATGTTTTAGTAATTTCCGCAGTACTAATGGCTACCGGAATTTTAAATCGCTCAAACCCTGCTGGTGCCGTATAATGATCTGGATTGTCAATTCTTTTTACCTTATCAATTGTTTTGCCTTTCATTTCCACGATTTTATTCTTAAAATTGACATTTCCTAAATAGTCAGTTGCTTGTTTGAATGTACTACCCAATTTATCTTTTAATGACATAGTTTATCCTCCATCCTTCACCATTATATCAGAAAAATAAAAACTGATAAACAAGATTGCATTAAAATAATCCCCTTATTTTGGGAAAAAGTATTATAAGAAATAAGCTAATATAACGCCCGCAATTCTTATTCAGATATCTAAGCAAAGAGATTGTACCAAAACAAACTAGGAATTTTGAAAATATCGTTTCTATATGTGGGGCTGGGTATTTATCTGCTTACTTCACTAAATCAATTCAAATTATTTATGCGTTGTGCAGGAACAACTCACTCTAAAATTTTTAAAAATGAGGTATCTTTGGTATTTTAAGTCGAGCAATCCTTTTAACCGTTTCATTTTATCATAAAATAATCAATGATCTGAAAAGTTGTAATACTTTTATCGTGTTAATAAAAATGGTTTCGCTCCTTCTGAAACTTGATTTCGATAAAATTTCTTGTTTTTCCTGATTTCGTCTAATAATTGTTTGATTCTCCCTGTCTTGTTTTTTCTTTTTTCTGCTTGTTTTAAATAGCGATCTCCTAATTGATAATCTGCATTTGCATAGCAGTTTCTAGCAAACAAAAGCATTAACAGAGTCATTTGTTCCTCATTTAAAGAAAATCTGGAAGCTACTTCTTCTATTGTGCTTCCACTTGATACCAAAGTGGCCATTTCTTCGATTGCTTCTAATCCATCATATTCATTAATGCGATTTTTGAACTCTGACTCTTCAAACGAAACAACAGACTTTCGATCATTCCAACTACCTTTTCTCATTTTCAACTCTTCGATCAAATCGGAAAATCGACTTTCTTTTTTTCTAGCTGTAGATAGTGAATCAGCCACAGTCAAAAAATCAATTGCTTTTTTAATTTGACCTACTCGCATATAAGAAAGGCCTAATTTTCCATATAAATAAGGAGATGGATTTCTTAGGTGGGAAAACACTTCCAAATAATATTCTATACTTTGCCAAAAGTCCTTTCTTTGATATGCTTGACCTCCAGCTTTCATCAATTTGGTGATATCTATCTGTTCATCGATATGAAATTTTAATACTACCCTTTTCTTTTCTAAACCTTTATCAATTGGGAATGCCACTAAACAGGGAATCGCTTTTACGAATTGATATATTTTATGCCGTCTTTCTTCGAATGTTGGTTTTAAAATGATGATTCCTCTTTTATCTTCTAATAGTTTGCTTTTTTCTTCTAGAAATTTCCATTCTGGATCCCCTGTGTCAATTTCAACTCGCTTTTTTTCTCCTAATAATAGAGATAATAACACTTCTGGTTTTTCAACATCAAAAGATGTTCTTAACACAGAAATATCAGATAAAATATTCTGGTTTCTAGTTTCTAGGTAATCATAAGTTCCATTTTGCCCACAGACTAATCTTCCCGTTTCTATTAAATATGCAATTTCACCAATATGGAAACCAAACCCCTTTAAAGTCTCTATGGTTAAAGGACATTGTGCTTTTGCGCATTTTTCTATTTTGTCTAAATTGTCTTTTGTAATCATATTGATTCCCCCTGTCATATTTATCATACACAATTTTTCGCATCAATTCAAGAAAGAATATGATAATATCGTTTCAATTATTATAATAACTTGAATATTAAAAAAGGAAAAGAGCCAAAGCTCTTTATTTAATGTTTTTATCATATTCAATATCTGAAACTTCATATTTTCTTCTTTTTGAAATGGCTCCCAATATTCTAGTAGAAAACCATCCTAAAATTGCTAGAATAAAGAAATATAATACTCCAAAAATAGTAAAATCAGGTGCTGTTTCAGTTAAGAGTCCTATAATTGCTGCCCCTGCACTCATTGAAGTTACAATCGTTAAACTATCTACTGATTTATTGGTAACATCTTGTTTGATTCCTTCAAATAATTTTTGGGCAGAAGAAACATAATTTTTAGTCATCGTCCATAAATATTTAATGTAATTCAAAGTATCACGTAATGTTTCATAACGATATCCTGAAATAGCTAGGAATTCAGCTAATTCGGAATCACTTTTGGCTATTTTTTCTCTTGTTGCAATATAAGTGCTCATTTGATCAATTCTTCCATCGATTAAGTTAATCGTTTTCGCATATCCCTCTAGTTTTGTTGTAAACTTAATAATCTCTGATCCTTTTACATTGGCATTTTCTTTTACGGTATCTATTTTCTCCCAAATAATTCGGTGCATATTTAAGTAACGATGTAATTGCCCTTTAAATTCTCGGATAAAGACTTGTTCTTCAATATATCTTTCAATATTATCAAAAGATTGCTTTTTATTGTTGATAAAATAATATTTATCTCCTCTGATAACATCATATTTGTCATTTACAAACTCAAAGTATTTTTGCTTTTCAGTTCTAGATAATAAATCTGAGATTTCTTCTTTTGTAGCGTTATCACAAACTACAAAATAAGGATATACTGTTTCAATGTTCGCTAATTCTTTTGGAACTGGAGCACCCAAACTAAATAAATAACTAAAGGCAGGTGACAAATGATTTTCATAATAATCTGTTACATGTTCAATATCGGCAAACAAGGTATCTTCACTTACCTTTTGGTTATTTAAAATAATCAGTCCATCTTCAAAAATTTTTACTTTTATATTAATTGCGGTTGTAAATTCAATGTATTCTTCTCCTGAAACACCATAATCTATTTTACCAATCGATAAATTTTTTCTATATTCCATTAACTTTTCGGGATCTAAGTCTAATTGTGATTTGCAGTCCCTTAAAAAATCATATATTTCTGATAATTGTAGCATCGTTCTTTGAAACCAGCCACCTACATAAACACTACTAATTTTCATATCTCTACTCCTAACCTATTTTTTTTGAAAAAAATGCTGCATCATTTACTATAAATCCATATTTTTTATAACAAGCATGTGCTGGCTGTCTAAAATTTTTGGACCAAAGTTCCATCATAACGCAACCCTTTTCTTTTGAAATGCGTTCACACTCAATCAACATTTTACTTGCAATGTTATGTCTTCTATACTCTGGTTTTACACAAACGTGATTTAGAATTGAATAAGTATTCATGTCTTCATAAATGGTAGGTATAATAGTAATCTTACTATGCGCAATAACTTCACCATTTACCTTTCCTATTAAATAAATTTGATTTTCATCATTCTCTGTTTCTGAAAATACTTTTTTAGCATATTCCATATTGGTATTTTCATTAAAGCATTCATTGCATAGTGTAATAATTGCTTCTACATCATCTATGGTTGCTATTTTAAAACTTACTTCCATATTTTCTAATCCTTTCTTTATAATTTTCAGATAGCAAAGCTACCTTCTACTTCCATTATACACTACTTTTATACTTTTTTGGTTATTTTTGTTTTAGGTTTCATCATATATTTGAAAAAACGAAATGATTGCATATAAAAAGACTACAAAATAGACCCAATAGCCTTGCAATATTTTAAATCATAATTATGTTTTCCTTTAACTGAAACTTCAATATTTTCATTCATTATTTTCAGTTTTCCAAATAACATATCCATATCATTTAGTGTATTCCATAAAAACCCTTTTCACCATTTCAAGTACAACGAAGTTATACTACATTATTTTTAATATTAGAACAGCTTTATAACAAAAATATAATGTTTTTTTAATTCATTTTTTCTAATTTTTTCACAACATTTTTTGGTCCAAACAAATGCATATATAATCTTGTTATTTCTAGCAATTCCCTTTGAAAATAACTGTTTCTAGGATTATCATTTTAGTTTTCTAAAACAATTTTCTCAAGTTCACTTAAAGATACTAGTTGCAATTGAAACCCATTTTTTTCTTTTTCTGTTAAACGTTGCGATTTTAATTCGACCAATTTATATGTACCACAAAATAACTGATTTGTACTAAGCGATTTTTTTAATACCATTTCTTTTTACATAATTACGTTGAAAAAATTTCAAACCCACTCCTTTGTAAATTTCCATCATTGATTATTTTCTGATTTTCTAAAGTTGTTTATTTTTTTCTTATGCTTTTTATTTTCTAACATTTGTGTAATTAATAGAAGTTCAATGAAAGTTCTGTTCATATCTTCAGTTAGATTAAACCTTAGATTTGCAAAATCTTTTTCCATTTATTTAAGTTTCTTGCCCTTCTAGGTATTTTTACTTGTTTAATATTTTGTCCCTTTGATTTGGATAGTTGTTTTTTTAATGAGTCCAGAAAAAGTGCCGAAATTCATAATTAATAATTTTGTGATATTTTATCAAAAAAAATCTTTAAAACACTAGGCTTTCAAGACTTTTTTAAATCAAAATGGTGTCCCCGAAAGGATTCGAACCTTCGGCCTACCCCTTAGGAGGGGGTCGCTCTATCCAACTGAGCTACGGAGACATATTTATATTATAACACGTTTCAAAATGAAAAAAAAGATAGAATTTTCTATCTGATATAATTTAATAACAGTAAAAAGTAAATATTAAGAAGATACGCCAAACGTACTTGAAATTTCTTTTCAAATTCTATAATCGCTACCCCTTTGTCTACAAAGCTTACAACCCAACTTTCTGCATATTTAGGAACGGCTATATTAATTGGAAACATATGAGTACGAATCATGTCAACTTCTTTTTCCGTTAACTCAAAATTTTCTAAAGACTTCTCTACTGCTTTTTTAGGATGTAAAAAAGTAGACAAAAAGCGTTCTTTAGAGGTTCTATCTTCATTACTCAAAAAGAAATCATGTAGTAACCCGCCACGTGCTACCTCTTTATAATCCAAATGCAAAAATTTCGCAATTTTATAAGAATAGTAAGATACTTTTAAGGAATGGTCAAATCTTGTTACTCCATGATGTTCTATTGATTTTATTTTATTAAATTCTTCATTTACTAAGATATGATATACAATTCTGTTATATTCTCTATCAAGTTCCTTCGTCATGAATTTCACCTCGAACTATTATATTATATCATAAATTTGAAAAAAATAGTATGCTCTTTCCATAAAGTTTCAAAATAAAATGTAAAAAATCGTTTTCACTATTCTAAAAAAGTAGGTGTCATATTAATTGGTTCTATCTGAATAAAGGTATTCCCATCATTGAGGATAATTTCGGTTCCATCTAAATAAGTATATTTTGTTTGGCTACTTCTACTTTTTTTTGTCCAAATTATTGGTATGGCATAACCATTTGTCACAAAATAACCATTTCCACTTCCAATGTTTTTTATATCTTGTCTCCCATATGAATCCATAGAATAGTTTTCAACATTCTGAATAATGATGTTTTTTGTTGAATACTGTTCCCCTGTTATCCCGTCTGTATGCGCCCAATCATTCATATATCTCATATAACGCTTCGTTTCTGGATTATATTGATAACTGGTGACATGAGACTTTGAATAAGGAACGGTCACTTTATTAGCTATTATAGCCCCTTCTTTTGTATTCATATTTAATTCTTCAACACTATAATTCAATAATAAATCTTTGTTTGTTTCTCTTATATAGCCTCTTTTTTCGGCCAATTGTTTTACCAATTCTATACTTGTAAAAGCGGTATGTTCATATGCAACCCCTAAAGTCCGATCCCTCCAAAAACTATTATCATAGATTCCATTAATATTATTGATTCCTAAATTTGGGATATCAGATTGTGCTTTGGGACTCCAACCAAAATGAACATAAATGGCATCATTTTCCAATACATAATCTAAAAAATAATGTCTAGAACTACGAACAGAGCCAATTCGTTCCGTATTTTGGTCCTTAAATAAAGCCATCATTCTAGTGATACCGCCTTCTGTTATAATTTCATAAACCAAATAAGCGTCTTGTAATCCAGCATGGTTTTTCCAAGCTGCTTGATTATTATTAATCATAACAGCATATGGTCTCGATTTAGAATCTTCATCTACAATTTGTAGTTTGGGAACAGGTTTTTCTTCTACAATTGGTTGACTCTTTTGCTCTTCCTGCTTTTTTTCCTTCTTTGTAAACATTTGATATAAAAGTGGGATACTTACTCCTAATACTAGTAAACTCATGATAAATAAAATAATCTTTTTTTTCACTCTCTCACCTTCTACTTTAAGTATAGCAGTTAATATCAAAAAAAGAAATAAAAAGTTTGATGATTTTTGTCAAAAAAAGAGCAGGCTTTTTTAGTTAGAAAAAAGTACTTGCTCAGATTTATATTGTCTAATAATAATACCGAGAACAATCGTAATAATCGCAATTGTAGACAAAAACATCAATAAAATATTTAAATAATTAACACTCCCCGCTGTAATATCTGTAAATAGAAGCGTAAAATTTAAAAATGGAATCATGGATAATATGGTTGACGACTGCATATGAATCATAAATGCGATCATACCTGGAAAAAAGGAAATAAAGGTTAGCGGAGTTAAAGCACTTTGTGCCTCCTTAAATGATTTAGAGCGACTTGCAATTGCAATACATAATCCACTGATCAAGAAAGAATATGCAATAATGACAAGGCAAGCAAACAAAATACTTTCTAGTGATAACATCAAATTGACACCATCATATATTTGAAACATATCATTTGCTACCATAAGAGAAACAGTCGTTAATAGTAAACTAATTGCGCCGGTAATCGCGGAAGATAAACTAACACTTAAAAATTTACCAATAATAATGTCCTTACTTCTAATTGGAAAAGTAAGTAAGGTTTCTAATGTTCCCCTTTCTTTTTCGCCTGCAGTAGCATCTGTTGCAGGATAAGTTGCAGATACTGTAATCGCCATGATAATAAACAAGAATGCATAGTTAATAATATAACTTGCATAGAAATTTTCTATTTCTTTGATATCTTTTTCTACTGTAATAATAGAAATGACGTCTTCTGCATTCATGTTATTTGTTTTTAAATATTCTTCTTGCAAGTATTCTTTATAGGAAGCAAAAAATTGATCCATTAGTGAAGTTGCGTAACTGGTTGTTTCATTATCATCCCCATGCACAATATATTTGTTATCTTCTTTGGTGATATATAAATCAATTGTTCTTTCCTTATAAGCTTGTTCTAGTTCTGTCTTTTCTTTTTCTATTACGTCAATTTTTAGTTCTTTGGCAATTTCTTTTTCTATATCCGATAACGTGTAGGAAAATCCTATTTTGTTATATTCTTCTACCGACTTGTTGATCTGCGATTCAAATAAAGCAGACATTCCAATTACTAATAATGGAATCATAATTGGAATAATTAACATCATTGATAATGATTTTTTATCCCGAAACATTTCTCTAATTTCTTTTTTTAACATATTCCATAAATTATTTTTCATCATTCCACCCCCCTATCAAAGAAAAAAATGCCTCTCTTAAATTCGTTGTTGTTGTCTCTTTTTTGATTTCTTCTGATGTACCTTCTTTGATAATCATCCCTTTATTGATCATAACAACATAATCACATATATTTTCTGCTTCTTCCATATAATGAGTAGAATAAAGAATCGTTTTTCCTCTCTTTTTTTCCTCTTTCATAAAGTCTAAAATTACTTGGCTAGAAATAATATCTAAGCCACTTGTAGCTTCATCTAAAATATAATATTTTGGATCGTGTATGAGGCAACGTGCAATATTAACTCTTTGTGTTTGCCCAGTGGAAAGATTCGCAATTCTATTATATAAAAAGCTTTCCATATTTAACTTTTCTGATATTTCCTTGATTCTATTATCTATGATTTCTTTGTCTACCTCGTAAATTTCAGCACACATTTTTAAAAGTTCATATGTAGATAAGGTGTTATAAATCTTGGTATTCCCTGATAAATAAGCAATATTCTTCTTGATCTCAATTTCATTTTTAGAATAATTCAAACCATCAAATTCTATTGTACCAGATGTTGGCTCCAGTATCCCTGCAATCATTCGAAGCAAAGTTGTTTTCCCTGCTCCATTTGGTCCTAATACCCCTATGATTTCTCCTTCTTTGGCTTCAAAAGAAATTCCATTATCGGCATAAAATTCTTCTTTTTGTTTTTTCGAATTATATCTGATAAATTTCTTTTTTAAATCCTTTACTTTAAGCATTTTTTCACTCCCTTTGTATTTTTATTATACTACAATTCTATGTTAGTAGCAAAAAAAGTTCTTCTGCATATTCCTTGAAAGTATCATCTCACAGTCAGCCATTCCCCACCTTTTTCTTTTAAACTATTACTATTTTCTTCATATTTTGATTACATATTGTAGGTTTCTATTTTCAACTTTACTATTTTGTTTAATAACATTTTATATTTCAACAGATTTCTATCTAAGGTAATATAAATAATTGTACTGTTAGCCAAGTGGTATATTCAATTACCTTTTTAATTGTATTTTTTAGAAAATAGCCAAATTTTAATAAAGTAAGTAAAATATGGATACTATTAGACTAAGTTTTCCATCTCCAATTTGTCATTTTCTTTAAATTACAATCTTTCTAAGGTTTCATGTATCTATTTTCATTTCTTGTTCTTTACATTCTTCCCATATATGATAGATTATTGCTTTCGATCGTTCCTGATTTTCCTACATTGTTCTTTTAGTAAGCCATTTCTACATTTTTCTCAATTTCATTTATATTGTTGGTAGTCATTTTAAGACAAACTAATTTTATGTTGGCTTTTAAAACGAACAATAATAAAAACGTCCAGTTAATGCATTTTTTTCAAATTGAAAAGGTTATTTGGGTTATAAAAAATTCTATGGGTTATCAACAATATTTTGTGTTACGACTCAGGATCCTGAGCAAAAGACAGAATTGAAAATTATCATGAAGATATTAGAAGGTTTATTCCTAATGGAATTTCTTTCGATAATTATAATCAGGATGGTATTAATCATATGCTGAATCATAGGAATTCCATAAAACGAGATTCCATATCTAGATATAATCTATATAAATTTATAAGATTTTCTACCAGCAAAAATGAAAGACTTTTTTCTTCTAAAACTAGTGATTTCAAGGAACAAATAGTGTATCATTTAATCATCAAATCTTAACTGAAATTTAATTTCTAATTTCTGAAGATCTGATAGTATTGAAATAAGGTTACTTAGGAGAAGCAGACTTATTTCTTTTATTTTTAATTTTAATAATTTACAGTGAAAAAAATTCCTTTTATTTTGAAGTATACTATGATATAACCCGAGTTTGCCACTTTAAAATATAAAAATCGTTAGTTTTTTATTTA
>CANPBV010000049.1 GCA_947572405.1 uncultured Mycoplasmatota bacterium
TTGAGACATTTTCTAAAGTTATTACTTAAGACATTATCATAAATTAATCATAGAAGCCAGAAAGGTTTCTTTTTTTGAATTGACTAAATAAAACACTTATAGTAGAATACAAAAGAGGGAGACCAAATATGGCAAAAAAAAATATAGAAAGTTATTTAGTACCAGGGAATCAATATTATGAAATTGTAAAAGAAATATTAGAAAATCCAGAATTCCAAAAACGGAAAACTTATCTGCATCATGAAAATTGTAGTGTTTATGAACACTGTTTAATGGTATCTTTTTTATCTTATTTATGGGCGAAAAAATGGAATTGTGATTATAAAAGTGCAGCTATAGGTGGATTATTACATGATTTTTATGATAAACCTTGGCAAACAAATACTAGTAAATCTTCTAAAAAAAATAAAACAAAATTTTTTGAGCAACATGGATTTGTCCATGCTAGGGAGGCTGTTAAAAATTCATATCATTATTTCCCAACACTTATGAATAAAAGAGTAGAGAATATTATTAGAAGACATATGTTTCCTTTGAATATTTGTCCACCAAAGTATAAAGAAGCATGGATTATTACTTGTGTAGATAAATATGTATCAGCCGATGTCTTAAAAAACCCTAAAGTATGGCCAAAGTATTTGGGATTAAGAAAAAAAGAAAAGAAGTGAAAATATGGAGGATACAATAGTTGCAATATCAACATCATTAGGAGTAGGAGCAATTTCTATTATTAGAGTCAGTGGAAAAGAAGCAATTCCTATTGTAAATAAAATATTTAAGGGAAAAGATTTGAACGTAGTTACAACTCATACCATACATTATGGACATATTATAGATGGGTTAGAAATAATTGATGAAGTGTTAGTTTCTATTATGAGAGCGCCAAAAACGTTTACAGTAGAAGATGTCGTAGAGATTAATGCGCATGGCGGTATTGCAACAACACATCGTATTTTAGAGTTACTTTTAAGAACTGGTTGTCGTCCCGCTACTCCTGGAGAGTTTACAAAACGTGCTTTTTTAAACGGTCGTATAGATTTAATTGAGGCAGAATCGATTATGGACTTGATATCAGCCAAAACAGAAACAACAAGAAAGATGGCTTTATCTGGGGTAGATGGAAAAGTATCAGCCCTCATACATTCTCTTCGGCATAAAATCATCTCTTTATTAGCAAACATTGAAGTAAACATTGATTATCCAGAATATGAAGATATTGCTGAAATGACAGTAGAAGAGTTACAGAAAAGTATGACTTCTATTGAACTGGAATTAAAAGAAATTCTAAAAAATAGTAAGGAAGGAAAAATGATAAAAGAAGGAATTAAAACTTCTATTATTGGTAGACCTAATGTAGGAAAAAGTAGTATTTTGAATCGATTATTAAATGAAGAAAAGGCAATTGTTACAGATATAGAGGGAACAACAAGGGATGTAGTTGAGGGAAATATTATTATAGATGGTGTTATGCTTAACATTTTAGATACAGCTGGAATTAGGCAAACGGAAAATATAGTAGAGCAAATTGGAGTTAAGAAAAGTCTGGAATTGTTAGAAGAATCAGAACTTGTGCTTATCGTATTGAATAATAACGAAATTTTAACAGAACAAGATAAACAAATTTTAGAACAAGCAAAGAATAAAAATCATATCGTCATTGTTAATAAAAAAGATTTAGAAAGAAAATTGGATACTAGAGCATTAGAGCCAGATTATATTGAAGTAAGCGCCCTAAATGATGATGGTATCGATAAAATTAAAAATAGAATTCGAGAATTGTTTCATTTAGAACAATTTGAAAACAGGGATATGACGTACCTTACCAATGCAAGAAGTATTGCGCTTGTAGAAAAGGCTTTGGATAGTTTAGAAGAAGTAAAAAAAGGAATAGAACAAAATTTACCAATTGATATGGTAGAAATCGATTTAAAAAATGTATGGAATATATTAGGAGAAATTACTGGAGAAACCTATCAAGATGAACTTATTGAACAATTATTTAGTCAATTTTGTCTAGGCAAATAATATATAAGAGAAATCTTATATATTTTGTTGTACAATAAAAAAAATGATAGTATAATAAAACGCAAGTAGAGGAGGTGTTCTGATGGAATATGAAGTGATTGTAGTTGGGGGAGGTCATGCAGGATGTGAAGCAAGTCTTGTAGCTTCTAGAAAAGGACACAAGACAATATTAATTACGGGAAATATTAAAAATATTGCAGATATGCCTTGCAATCCTTCGATTGGAGGAAGCGCCAAAGGAATTGTAGTAAGAGAAATTGATGCATTAGGCGGAGAAATGGGAAAAAATGCAGATAAAGGGCAACTTCAGATGAAAATGTTAAATAATAAAAAAGGTCCAGCAGTACAAGCCCTACGTGCACAAGCAGATAAAATTACATATCCAAAGGAAATGTTAGAAACATTAAAAAAGGAAAATAATTTAACCATCTATGAAGCCTTGGTGGAGGATTTAATTGTAGAAGGTGTTAAAATCAAAGGGGTCATTTTAGAAAATGGAGAACAGATTTTTGGACAGACAGTTATTTTAACAACAGGGACTTATCTAAAAGCAGACATTCTGGTAGGGGATACAAGACATAGAGAAGGTCCACATGGGGAAAGACCTAGTCAGCATTTGAGTGATAATCTAAAAAAATTAGGATTTCAAATGATCCGTTTAAAAACAGGGACACCACAACGAATCGATAAAAAAACAATTGATTTTTCAAAAACCAAAGAGGAATATGGAAGTGAACAAAAATATACTTTTAGTTTTGACAGTAAACCAAATTATAATTTGGAAGAGCAAATTCCTTGTCATTTAATTTATACAACTCCAGAAACGCATCAAATTATAAGAGATAATTTAAGTAAATCAAGTATGTATGGAGGTCTAAATGATATTACAGGAGTAGGGCCTAGGTACTGCCCATCTATTGAAGATAAAATTGTAAGATTTCGTGACAAAGAAAGACATCAACTATTTTTAGAACCAGAAAGTTTATATTATGATGACATCTATATTCAGGGATTTTCTACTTCCATGCCTCATGATGTGCAAGAAAAAATGGTTCATAGTTTACCAGGATTAGAGAATGCGAAAATATTAAAATATGCATATGCAATTGAATATGATGCAATTTATCCTACACAACTGAAATTATCATTAGAAACAAAATTAATAGAAAACTTATTTACAGCAGGACAAATTAATGGGACCAGTGGTTATGAGGAAGCAGCTTGTCAAGGATTAATGGCTGGAATTAATGCATGTCTCAAACTGGAGGAAAAAGAACCATTAATTTTAAAAAGAAATGAAGCATATATTGGAGTTTTAATAGATGACTTAGTCACCAAAGGTGTTATAGACCCTTATCGTCTTTTAACATCTAGAGCAGAGTATCGTTTGCTATTAAGACATGATAACGCAGATTTACGCTTAAGAGAATACGGATATCAAGTAGGATTAATTAATGAACAACAATATCAAAAATTGCAGTATAAAAAACAAGAAATTAAGAATGCAATAGGATATTTAAAAACTAATAAATTAATTCCCACAAAAAAGACAAACCAAATTTTAGAATCCCTCAATTCATCCTCATTAAAAGATGGAATTACATTGTATGATTTGTTAAAACGGCCAGAGATAAAAATAGAGCATTTAAAACAATTTTACGAATTGTCTTTTGATCAAGATGTCTTAGAGCAAGTAGAAATTGAAATAAAATATGAAGGATATATTAAAAAAGCACTTCATGAAGCCGAAAAAATGATAGATTTAGATCGTAAAAAGATACCAATTGATATTGACTACAGTAAAATTCATAATTTGGCAAGTGAAGCGAAACAAAAATTGAATGAAATAAGGCCAAATTCAATTGGACAAGCACTTAGAATTAGTGGCGTAAATCCAGCCGATATTTCCCTTTTAATGGTCTATATCAAAAAGGAGTATCATTATGACAGAGGATAGATTTGAAAGAGAACTTGAATTATTAGGGGTATCATTATCAGAAAATCAAAAAATTCAATTCGAAACATATTATAAATTATTAGTTGAATGGAATAAGAAAATGAATTTAACAGGGATTACAGACAAAGAACAAGTATACTTGAAGCATTTTTATGATAGTGCAACTTTAGTGAAAGTCATAGATTTAAGGGAAGAAAAAACATTATGTGATATAGGAACAGGAGCAGGATTTCCAGGGCTGGTTTTAAAAATTTTATTTCCAGAGTTAGAAGTTACTTTGGTGGATGCATTAAATAAAAGGATTCTATTTTTAGAACATGTGATAGAGGTTTTAAAATTAAAAAATATAAAAACGATTCATGAAAGAGCAGAAGAATATGCGAAAGAGCATAGAGAAGAATTTGATGTAGTAACTTCTAGAGCAGTAGCAGCACTTCCAATGTTATTAGAATACTCTGTTCCATTAGTGAAGATTGGAAAATATTTTATTCCTATGAAAGCCGATATTGCCCAGGAAATAAAGGCTTCCGAGCGTTCTATCAAAATTATGAGTGTCAAATTAAAATGTCAAGAAACATTTTCTCTTCCTATTGAAAACAGCACGAGAACAATACTAAAATTTCAAAAAGAGAAAAGTTCACATGTAAAGTATCCAAGAAAATTTAGTGAGATTAAAAGAAATCCATTGTAAAAAGAATATCAAAAAAAGATATTTTTTTATTTTTGGGAAATGATATTGAAATATTTCCCAAAATATAGTATTATAGTATATAGAATAAAAAGGAGGATGACTATGGATAATAGGAAAATTGTTGAGCTAGACTTAAATGACATATTGCCAAATAGATTTCAACCAAGAATTAAATTCAATGAAGAATCTATTACAGAACTAGCAGAGTCAATTAAAGAACATGGTGTCATTCAACCTATTGTTGTAAGACCTTTAGGAGATAGATATGAAATTATAGCAGGAGAAAGACGTTATAAAGCAAGTGTATTAGCAGGGAAAGAAACCATCCAAGCTATCGTAACAGAATTAAATGATAAAGATAGTGCGGAAGTGGCCCTTATAGAAAATGTACAACGTCAGGACTTAACTCCAATAGAAGAAGCGATTTCATATAATAAAATTCTTGATATGGGATATTTAACACAGGAAGAATTGGCATTAAAATTAGGGAAAACGCAATCAACGATTGCAAATAAATTACGGTTATTAAAACTTGATGATGAAGTACAAGAAGCATTATTAGAATCTAAAATTTCAGAAAGACATGCAAGGTCATTATTGAAATTAACGGATAAAAATAAGCAGAAACAAATGTTGGCTAAGATTATTAGTGAAAGATTAACTGTACGAAGAACAGATGAGGAGATAAATAAAATGATGAATGAAAATGATAATAGAAATATAGAAATAATTGATTTTGGAAACCAAAATGATACAACGAATGTAATAAACCCAACAAATGTAGGAGAAAATTATAATATTCCGGCAACACCAATTGTAGAAGATGTAGTATCAAATATACCACCAGTTGCAGTTCAGGAATCTCCAATAACCAATCCAGGGTTTATGAATGTAGAACAAATAGAAAATACTGCGCAAGATATTAATGTAGCTCCATCATTAGCAAACATGGATGCATTATTAACCCCAGTTGATACAGGAGCTTCAACGCCAGCGCCTAGCGTTACACCAACGGAGTCGTTTGGATTTTCAAAGGATACGGATGATGCAGATGATAGCTCAGCAGAAGCAATGTTAAAACCAGGCAGATTTTTTAACTTGTCAGACATGGAAAACTCAGTTTTAGAGCCATCCCAAAAAGTATTTACAAATCCAGATCCAATAATGCAATCAAATGCAATGATAACAGAGCCATCAACGAATGCGCAATCAGTGGTAGAAACTCCAATTCCGCCAGTAGGAGCACCACCAATTAATAATTTTGTAACCAATTTTGATAATACAATAACTGAGAGACCAACTCCAATTATTCCAGTAAATCCAGAACCATTGGTACAAACTCCAATTATGGAATCAAGAAGCAATCAAACAATATCAGTTCCTAATTATAGTGAATTAGAATCAACAATGTATGGGCCAGTAAGTCCAATTGCTCCCTCTATACCTGAAATTCCAGTAGGGCAGAATAATATGAAGCAAGCAATTGATATAATTAGAGAATGTACATCAAAAATAGAGGCTTTGGGGTTTGAAATAGAAACAGAAGAATATGATTTTGAAGATATGTATCAGGCAATTTTTAAAATTAATAAGAAATAAATGTAGACAAAAAAGTCTACATTTTTTAGATCTGAAAGATGACTTTTTCATAAAAACATGATAAAATATCTTTTCACTAAAGGGGGAATTGTCATGACAAAAAGTACAGCAGCGAATTCTAGTACTAAATTGGGATTGCATACTGGTGACGAAATATATAATGCATATATGGCAGAAATTAGTCAATGTCGGCGTTTAGAAGCCGAGGAAGAAAAATTATTATGGATTGCTTTAAAAAATGGAAACTTAGAAGCCAGAAACAGGTTATTTGAGGGAAATTTAAAACTTGTAGTTAGTATAGCGAACAAATATGTAAATAAGGTTCGGCATTTAAAAATACTAGATATCATCCAAGAAGGAAATTTAGGTTTATTAAAAGCAATTGATGGATTTGATGTAGAGTTAGGCTATGCTTTTTCAACCTATGCGAATAGTGTAATTGAAAATAGTATAAAAACAGCTATTGATAAAATAGAGTATGAAATAAAGCGATCTGCTAAAATAAATCGGGATTTTCGTCAATATCAGAAACTTATGGCAAAAAGTGAGCAAGAAGGTAGAAATAAACCTGAAGATAGTGAATTTTGTTCCATATTGGGAATTACACCAAAAGCATTAGAGAAGGCTAAAATGAATTCTAGATTTGACACAATTAGTCTAAATAGTAAAATGGGTGAGGAAGAAGATGCATTAGAATTTGGAGATACAGTTGCAAGTACCGAAATGGATTTTGATAATCTAATTGATAAAATGGTTGACTTTGAGCTTTTAGTAGCACTTAAAAGTCTTTTAAAACCTGAGGAGTACTACATTATATACCATACGATTCTTGGAGAAGAAAAGAAAACGAATGAACAGGTAGCGCGAAGTTTAGGAATTACAAAACAAGCAGTGAATCAGAGAATCAGAACAATTTTGAAAAAAATAAAAATTCTAATGTCAAAAAACCGTAACAAAATTACCATTGAGATAGCAGGAATTAAAAAAAGAGATGGTATTCTTTTTGAAAAAAGAAAAATCAAGCCATTATCTCTTAAAAATATTACATTATATCTATATATACAAGCAACTTTGACAGAAAGGGAAAAAATATTTTTAAAAGAAATCTTGTTCGGAAATTATAGTTACTCTATGCAAGACATGGCTTTATTATATGATATTTCCCTAGATGAAATAAAAACAATGTACCAAGAAATTAAAAGAAAAATTTCGATTAAATTATCAGATATGGAAAAATATCAAAGCTTTAAAAACAGTTTGATAAAAACACATGGAGCAAAGATTTTTTATGTATTTGAAAATGATAGATTTATTGATTATGATGAAGTAAAAAAGCAATATGAAAATTGTACATATGAAGAAATTGTGCAAATGTATCCAGATTATGAAAGACAACCTAATAAAGTGAAACAGCTATTAGAGAATTATTTTGGTGTTGTAAAACCTTCTTCAAAAACAGATTATGAGATCGAAAGGGAAGTCAATTTAGTTCTACATGGTTATAATCCAAAAAATATTAACTTATCTAATGAAGTATTAAAGCAAGTGTATCAAAAACATAGGGAAGAATTTACCTCTATGGAACAATTATATTTAGAATGTATTATATTTAGAGATAAAAATATAGAAGAATTCACTTCATCTTATGGACCATATAAACAAACCCAAGTTCATAGAAAAAAATATAGATTAATTAATCGGTTGGAAAGAATATACTATCGAATTGATAAAGTCTTTGAAGTTTCAATTACGAAAGAACAATATATAAAAATTGTAAATGAATATAATAATCAAATACCAGAAGACATTATAAATTTATTAAACGGTTATTTTGGAGTAAGAACACAAAAATTGACCATTTCCCAATTAGCGCAAAAATATCAAGTTTCTGAAGAAGAAATGAGTGGTATAATATTTGAAGCCAAATCAAAACTACAAACCATTTATACCAATAGAAATCGGCAAATTCATATAGAAAAGTCAGTTTATGCTCCTTTTGTTATTGATAGAAAATATGAATATTCTAAGGATACAAGAGAAGCACTTGATTTATATATCATTCAAAATAAAGATTATAAATATATAGCAGGAAAATTAAATATATCAGAACATAATGTTGCACAACTAATATCGAGAGGAATACAGAGAATAGATTTTTATCGTTTTCAAATATTAGAACCAATAAAAATTACTTATCATGAATTAGAACAATTTTTTCATTCATTGCCAAAACCTTTAGATGAGGATATGAGACAAATTGTGATATTAAGATATCGAGACTATTTATCTAATGATGAAATATCTACACAATTATCTTTGCCATTAGCAAAAATCAATCGTTTATTTTCCAATTTTAATGTTATGTATTTAAAGTATAAGCTCAATAATGTCCAAATAGATCATAAAGATATTTGTGTAGAAATAGAAAGACACATGAGTGAAAGCATATTAACCGAAGAAGAAAAAACCATTATGAGTTTGTATATAGGATTTATTTGTGAATATAATTTGGAAGGAGCAAAGTGCACAGAAAAAGAAATAGGGAAACGCTTAGGGCTTTCTACTGATATGAAGCGTAAAATTCATACCTGTCTAAATAAAATAAAATCCAGAAAAATAGGAATTTTAAGACCAGAAATGATTTATAATTTGGATCGAAGTGCAATAGAAAAACAATTACAGGATCCTCATTTACCAATAGAGGAGAGGGATAAAGATTTAATATGTCGTCTATTAGGATTGCAAGGATATTCATATCAAACTTTAAAACAGGTTAGTCAAGAATTAGAAGAAAATGAAAAGAACCTTAGAAGAAGATATCAAATAGCGATTGTGAATATAAATAGATATATGTTGAAAGAAATAAAAGAGAAACTGAATTATGAATATGATATCTTACCAAACTTAAAATATTTTAGTAACAGTGATAGACTTTTTATTCAGGAATATTTTAAAATGGGAATGAGTATAGAAGAAATCGCAAAAAAATATAAGTTATCTAAGGATAAAATCTCTAATAAATTAAATCAGATTCAGAATAGGTTACATAATATCTTATTTGATCCAAATGCTCCAAAGTTTGATTTTGATTATTGTGAAGAAGTTGTTACTAATCCAGACTTACCATATTATGGAGAGATAGGGCAAGTGAAAAATATATTTGATTTATATGTTGGACAAAATGAATTATTAAATTTAAATATAGTACAAATTATAAAAAGATTGAATTTGAATATGAAAGCAGAAACCTTAAAAGAAATAATTTATAACTTTATGCTTAGTATATGTAAATATAGAGATGGAATTAGAAAAGAAAACACATTTCCAATAGAGAAAGTAAAAATGTATTATGAGCAATATCAGTCAATCCTTTCTGGAGATGAAAGAATAAAATTTTGTCATTATATAGAACGTTATGAAAAAAGTACTATTAGTAATAGTCCAAAAATGAATAGAACCATTTTATACAAAATACTTGAAAGTGAAATGGGGAATCATTTCTCAATGCGAACGGCAACAAAAGAACAAGTTTTCCAACTCTTAAAAAAACATTCTAATTCTTTCAGCAATAGTACTAGAAGGGCACTAATGATTAAATTTGGAATAACAAAACGAGAATTTATGACTGGAAAAGAAATGAATCATGTACTTCGTATTTTAGATGATCTACATAAAAAATTGACAATGCAGGAATCCGATGCTTTTGTAAAAAAATATCATACTAATAATTGAGAATCATATCATATAATAAATTTTATTATATAAAAAGTTTAGTTTTTGATTAAAAACCCCTATTTTAAGGCCGATATACAAGAATTTAAAGTGATTTTACTACTAATTTACTACTTTAAAAAGAGTTTTGATAAAGAGCCTTGATATGTTAAAATTTTTTCAAACACTATCCATTACAAGTGTTGATTTGACCTTTAAAAAAATGTTGTATAATATATAACGAACAAAAGGAGGGATTTAAATCAATAAATATTTATTTAAAATGTTTGAAGAATTAAAAAAAGCATATGGAATAAAAGATACATTTGATAACTTTAGTAAGTATCAAGATTTATTTGTAAATTGGGTTATTAGCAAAAGAAATGCTACCACTAATTATGTTCAATTATTTGACTATATGGAAAATTATGAAGAAATTCAAACCTATATTATGGCTGAATTTGGAAAAGGAATATATGATACTATTGCTATTGAAATGGCTAATAATACGATACATCAACCAGTAGTAATATCTCCTATTTGCAGAAACGATAAAAAGGGATAGTGGAATTGAAGTTTTTACAGGAGAACTTGACGATGTATTTGTAAAATATTCAACAAAAGATGATTATGAAACCAACCCTAATTGCCATCCAATATTTAATGATGAAATAGGTACATTAATGACTCAGATTCCTTATTCAAAAGAAGAATTATATCCATTTTTAAAACTTATTGATTCATATAAAACATTGTTCATTGGAACCTATGGTTCTTTAAGTGATAAAGATTGTGAGGAAAATTTAAAAAGAATTCAAAGTTTATATCAAGAGTTATGTGATATAAGTTCTAGAGATGTTAATTTTTGTTCTGAAACACAGAAAGGTTCCTATTTATCAGCTATAAAAATTAGTTCAAGAGCAAAGGTATTAAAGAAAACCCTTACATTACATAGATAACTTTAAAGAATTATTGTTTATAATTAAAATAATTTTGGTATAAATAATTATAATCCAAAATTATTTTTTGTTTCAACATTTAAGATATAATATTATGGGAGGGATACGATATGAGTAAAGAATTAGAAGATAAAATAGAAACATTAGCATTTCAATTTGAAGATAGTTATTATTGTTCGGGCGAAATAAGTCAAAGTTTTGCAGAAAAAGTAACAAATTTCATTTCTAGAACTAAATAACATGAAACATAAATAAAATATCCCCGCTTGAAAGCAGGGAAAAATTAGGCTCTCAATAATATCAATTCTGTGAACTGTTATTATTTCAATGAAAATTAATATTTTTTATAAAGTATATTTATTAATTGCTTCTATCAGCCTCTCAATATTCTTTTTGTTTTTGGAATTTGCAACGAATTCTGTTCCAAGTTTACTTCTACTATTAAAAGATAATTGTGTTTTATTTTCATCTATTTCTTTTAAATAGACAGTTAGTTTTTCGCCATAAGAAAACATAGACATGCGGACATTAATGTAAATAATATGTTCCTCTGAATCAACTCTGGTTACTTTAAACGATTTTATATCATTCACAGCTTTCAAAACTACCTCTGTAGCTTTTTCCATATTAAAAGCTACAGTTAATTCTCTTGCTTGATGACCCCATGAACCACTTTTAAATTCATTGGCATATGTTTTCGCTCCACAATTTAAGCAAACATCAGCATTATCTTTTAATTGTGTTCCACAATTTGTACAAAATTTTCCCATTTTTATCACCATATTTATTATATCATATTTTTATGATTTCAAATAATTTATCCTTATTCCAATGTTTTAAATTCTATTATTCTATACTCATTAAAGTTTACTTTTTAGTGTGCCAGGCATGACATATAACTAGGTGGTGAAAGTCCACTATACACG
>CANPBV010000050.1 GCA_947572405.1 uncultured Mycoplasmatota bacterium
CCTGCTTCCAACAATCGAAGGAGAATCCATCACCCTAAACATTGATGATGTTTTTTCAGAAGAAACTTTAAAACCAACCCTTGAGGAAAGAATATGTAGTGGAACGGTTAAAATTACAAAATACAAAGATGAATATATCAAAACATATGATATTACAAACTGCAACTACTGCTCTACCGACAAACGTTATAAAAGTTGGTCAAAAGAAGTGAACAAAAAACCATCTAACAAATACCTCATTGATGTAATACCCTATTATAATTATTATGAAATTGCCTATTATCATTCCGCCTGGTCTAATTGGATTTCAGAAGACGAAATTGGAGAATTTGATGAAACATATCAAGTTGCCCTACCTATAAAAGAGAATGTTCTTCCAAAAATTTCTGATGAAGCAAATATTATAGAATATGAAAAAAGTGATGCTATATGGTATAGCTATCGGGATAAAAGATGGAAATACTATCGAGATAATGGTGGAAATTATAGTAACTTCTATTCCGAACAACCAGCTGGATACGCAAATAAGGATATGTCAACCCAAATATCTACTGATTGGACGGAATGGTCACTTGATTATCCAGAAAAAAAAGACTATAGAACAATTTCTACACGAAGTGGCTATCGTTGGTATTATCTGGATGGAAATAAAAAAATTTATTGGAATAGTGGCGCTTATTATCCTGAACAACCTGATTCAAAATATAGTAACAAGGAAAAAGAATCTGTGCAAATGTCCCGTTATCAAGACAAAATGTGGAGATGGTATAATGGAAAAAAACGTTCTTATTCTGGATACATGTCGTTACCAACAAAATCTTTCCCCATTAAAGATAATGATATATATGAATATTCTAATTGGTCCAAATATAGTGCCGAAAATAAAATTAATAATACCAATTCTTCCTACCGTGAACAGTTATCGAAAACCTATTCTAGATATCGGATTGCTTATTCCATGAAATCATTTCAAAAATTAGATTCCTATATAAGTAAAACAGAGCTTGAAGAAACCTTACAGGGAACTATTCCAGAAATTGTAGCAAGAACTGATATTGCGATTGATATTCAGTATAAATTCATTTATAGAAAAAAATAACTCCTATTTAGGAGTTTTTAATTGAATATCTAAAATGGTATCAATTGGGATTAATTCATTATTCATTGTAATTAATTGATTCCCATTTTTTCCAATCACCTTTTTTGTAACTGTTCCACTATGGGTAGTAATTTCAACCTCAGCTTTATATATATAATTTTTAGAATTTAAAATTGCTTTAATTTTTTGATTCACATTCATTTCAGAAAAATGTACATCTAAATTTGGTTTTTTTTCTACATTTTTAGATGCAACATATACTCTATCATTATTTTGAAGTTCTTTTTCTATTTTATTTGCAAATACTTTAGGAAGTTTTTTCTCCATTTCCAACACCTCTAATATAGCATATTAAAAAAGAGTCGTTTTATGACTCCTTTCTTAACATTCCACTTCCACAGAAAAATCTTCCTTCCAACTCTCCAGTATGAGTGGAACGATAATGTGAAAAATAATTTAAATCACTCCCTGTATCAATTTTGGAAACAAAGATTTGAGAATCCTGTAAGCCCTGATTTCTAAAAAAATCAGTCACGTAACCGCTTAAATCAATTGAATACAGGTTTTCTTTTACATAAGAAACATAAGGTTCCCAAGCAGATTCTTCTCTTTGATCCGGATTTGAAAGCAAATAGCTTTCCTTTTTAATACAAGGCCCAATATAAATACTTAAATCCTGAATTTGAGAATGATATCGGTTCATAAAAACAAAAAATAATTTTTGATGAAGATTTAAATATGTACTTCTCCAACCTAAATGAGCAAACGCAAAAATTCCCTGCTTTCTATCATAAATCGTAAAAGGAATACAATCTCCAAAATTTAAATAAATATATATATTTGGATATTTTGAAACAATGGCATCTGCCTCTATCAGTTTGTAATATAAATTTGTTTCTTTTAAAACATCTTCTTTTAATTCAACAATTACATCACTATTATCTGGTTGCATAAATAAAAACCGGTTAATATCTAAACCAATTTTCGCAACAAAATTTCTACGATTGGAATCTGCTGTTTCTCCAAATTTTTTTGCCATATTTCCATCTACTTTTGTTGAATGAAATAAAACCAGATTCCCAAATACTTCCTTCATTCGATATCACCAGTTATAGTATAACACGATTTCTATGAATTATAATGACAATCTAATATTTTTGACATAAAATAGCCAATAATTAAGAAAACAAAACTAATGATAATTGTTCCAAATGAATAATTATTTCTAAAGGTCTGTAACAACAATAATAAAATAGAGGAAAAGAAAAAAGAGCAAATAACATAATGAAAGGATACAGAGTGTTTTTCCAATAAATAAGATACAATTTTAACAGTAACCAAAACTCCGAACAAAATGCCAACGCCAAATGGTAACATTATTTGCAATGTATTGGATAAATGTGAAAGATCAAATAAATGGCTAAACGTCTCCAATAAAACAGGATAAAATCCTAGCAACATCAAAATAGCGGTTCCACTAATACCTGGTACTACCATTGTTATTGCATCAATAATACCAAATAGCAAAACAAAAAAATAACAATTGCTTCCACTCCATATAAACGTTTCGCCTTTCCAGAAATGAATCGATACCATAAAAATAGCAGGTATCAATAATTGAGGCAAATATTTCTTATAATTAGTTCCTACTATTTCTCGTTTCAAAGATGATGTTCCACCCAGCATCAGCCCTATAAAAAGTAACATTGTTGGAAGATAATAATGTTCTAAGGAAAATTCAATTACACCGCTCATAAAAGCGATTGCAAGCGTAATTCCTATTCCAAGAGATCCTAAAAAAAGAATATTTTTTCTAGTGTCCCGAAAAAAATGGGCTATTGCTTGTACACTTTCTTCATATATACCTAACAAAATAGCTAACATCCCTCCACTCACTCCTGGTATTATTTTACCTAGTCCTACAATAAATCCCTTGAAAATTAATTTTAAATAGTTCATATATATCCCTCACTACAGTGTATAAAAAAATTAAGAAATATATTCTTAATTCTTATCATTCCTTGCTTAATCCTATTAATACTCACTATTATTTTATACTTTTCCATGATTTTGCATTTCACATTTATCTAGTTTCCTAGTATCTAATTTTATTTTTAGAAATTCGAAATGAATTAAATATCGCCAATATTGTTACACCAACATCGGCAAATATAGCAAACCAAATAGAAGAGATCCCTGAAATGCCAAGCAATAAAACCACTATTTTCACAGTTATCGCCATAACAATATTAAATTTTATAATTCTAAGGGACTTTCTTGCAATCGCAATAGATCGAGGGATCGTTTTTAAATCGTCATTCATGATCACAATATCACTCGCTTCTATCGCTGCATCACTTCCAATTCCTCCCATTGAAATGCCCAAATCTGCAAGCGCTAAAACAGGTGCATCATTCATTCCATCTCCAATAAACCCTAACGGTCTTTTTTTATGAAGCATTAAATTTTCCACTACTTCTACTTTTTCAGTTGGAAGCAGTTCTGCATATCCCTCATCCAATTTCAATGTTTCCTGTACACGGGATACAATTTCTTTTCGGTCTCCCGAAACCACACCTAAATAGGAAATGTTTAGTCTTTTCAATGCGTGAATACTTTCTTTGGCATTTTTCTTTATAACATCAGAAATCACAATATATCCCACATATTTTTTTTCAAAAGCGACAAATAAAATAGTACCAGTTGAAGGAATATTTGGAATCACTATGTTTCCCGCAAAAAGTTTTTCATTTCCTACAAGTACTTCCTTATTGTTAATATATCCAACGATTCCCTTTCCCGCTATTTCCTTTTGATTTGAAACTTCAAATAGGGAATGTTTTAAATTTAAAATAGAGCGTGCAATTGGGTGATTGGAATATTGTTCTATAGAACATAGATAGTCAATAAATGTTTGTTTTTCCAATTCTGTTACTATTTCCGTTACTTCAAAAACGCCTTCTGTCAAAGTACCCGTTTTATCAAATGCCATAGAATTTAATTTCCCTAAGGTTTCTAATTCTATACTTCCCTTTATTAAAGCTCCTATTTTGGAACATTCTCCAATTCCATAAAAGAATCCTAACGGAATAGAAATCACAAGTGCACACGGACAAGATAGTACCAAAAAAATAATAGCTTTATAAATCCAAGCACTCAGTTCATGTGTAATAAGGGTTGGAACAATTGCTATCAAAAGTGCTGAAACAACTATAATAGGGGTGTAAATTTTAGAAAACCTCGTCATAAACTGTTCCGTCTTGGTTTTTTTATCACTGGCATTTTCTATTAACTCTAAAATCTTTGTGACCGTAGATTCCTTCATTTCTCTTTCTACCCTAATATATAAAATGCCATCAAGATTAATCGCGCCACTTAAAACAGGACTATGTGGTTCTACAATAACTGGAATTGCCTCACCCGATAACGCTTTCATATCTAATGATGAATTTCCCTCTATTACAGTCCCATCTAATGGAATTCTTTCACCTGGTTTCACAATTATAATATCATTTACTTTCACATTTTCTAAGGGAATTAATAACTCTCCTTTTTCCCCTTTTAATAAAGCAGTCTCACATTTTAACTCCATTAGTTTAGAAATAGAATTTCTAGATTTCGATATGGCCTTTTCTTCCAAATGCTCTCCCACTTGAAACAAAATCATAACCGTTGTTGCTTCTATTACCTCTCCTATTAAAAAAGCGCCAATTGTTGCAAGTGTCATTAAAAAACTTTCCTCAAATAGCTCTCCTTTTAAAACGCTTTTTACAGAGTCAATAACTACTTCATACCCAACTATTACATAACTAAAAAAAATCAATATATTGGATACCAAAGCAATTTTACTAATTAATAATCCCATTATAAAAAGAAAAATTGAGATTATTATTTTCCATTCCTCAAAGTTTATTTTTTTCATGCTTTTTTCCTTTCTAGTATATGTTCCATTCCATATTTTACAATACCCATGATATGATCATCCTGCAAGGAATAATAAATTTCTTTCCCCTCTCTTCTTGATTTTACTAACTTATGATAACGCAAAATTTGTAATTGATGAGAAATAGCAGAACTTGTCATTTCCAAGCGGATAGCTATTTCGCCTACTTTTAATTCTCTTTTTTCTAAAAGGTTTAGTATCCTTAGCCTTGTTTCATCCCCCATAATTTTATAAAATTGTCCTAGCTTCAAAAATATATCTTTATCAACTTTTGTCATATTCCCTCCTATATTTGAATAATTGTTCATATATTCATATTACTATATTATATGAAATAAATCAAGAAAATTTTCAAAAATATATGAGTTATGAAGTTATAAGGAAAAACAAACCATTGATGGTTCTATTAAAACATCGTATTTATTTTCATCATTTCTATAAAGTGAATATCTTTCAAAAAAAGTATTTTTTGATGTTAATTATATTGCTTTATTTCTTTTAAAAATTGAGATGGACGATTTTCTGGATATAAAATAAAAACATGATTTTTGGTTCTTGTAAGCGCTACATAAAATAACCGCCTTTCTTCTGCATATAAATATGTTGTATCGATAGATTCTACATTTTTCAAAATAGAATCCGTTTTTTTCTTCGTTGGAAATCCATAAATATCGTCACTACAGTTTAATAAAATGACTTCATCTGCTCCTAATCCCTTCGCACTATGTACTGTTAAAAATTCAATATTTAAATTTGAATATGGAGATACTATTTTATAGTTTTGAATGCTTAGGAACGGATAATTTTCAATTTTAAAGTCATGATGATATCGGCCTAGTATAAAAACAGTTGAAAAGTCACGAGATTTGGAAATCTTATTTAAGATCTGTTTTAATAATTCACAGGACTCACACTTATAGGAAAACAGCTGAATCGGTTTTTCTACACTTTTACTAGATTTTAATTGTTTTTCAATTTGAAACTTGTTTTTCATTACAAAATTTCCTGCTATATCAATTAATTCTTGACTATTTCGATAGGTATTTGTTATTTTTAATATTTTGGCATGTAAGAAAAAAGATTTAAAATTTGTAAAAAGAATTAATTCAGAACCGGAAAAACCAAAAATCGATTGCCAATCATCTCCAACCACAATAATATTAGAATTGTATTGCCTTTTTATCGCATATAATAAAAAAAATCGGTCTCTAGAAATGTCTTGATACTCATCTACGATCACATATTGATAGGGAAAATCTACTTTCTTATTTTGAATTAATTTGGTTGCTTTTAAAATCATATCTTCAAAGTCAATCCAATCGTTTTCCTTCATATAATTATCATATTCAGATATTAGATGTTTGAAAAAATGTTTCCAAAATCTTGATAATTTCATTTTAGAAATGGATGGTTTTCCTTTTACTTTATAATTTTTGAGAAATGTAATACTTACAGATGTCAATTTCGATAAATCTTTTTTGTTTCGGTATTTCCTTGTATAAAATAAAAATAGAATTTTTCTTTTTTTCTTATACTTCTGAATAATTTCTTCTATAATATCATTAGGACTAGTTTGAATATCTATACTTCTTGTTTGCTTTATTAGCTCAAGTCCAAGTTTATGAAATGTTAAAATAGAAATGGGTAAATGAAATTCTTTTTGTATTCGATTTCTTAATTCTTCTGTTGCCTTATTGGTATAAGAAATAAGTAAAATTTTACTAGGATCTACTTTTTTTATATCTATTAAATATTTTACTTTTGCTACCATAGTTGTCGTTTTTCCACTCCCTGCACCAGCAATTACTTGCAAATCCCCATCCGTTATCACTACTTGTTTCTGTTCTTCGTCCAACCTAATTGTAGAATCTACTTCATCAAATATATGTTCTAAATAGAACTCCATAATAATCACCTCGTATAATAAATGATACAAGGTATCCTTTTAAAATTCCTACCAAATTCGACAAAATATAATCCCTTTTTCCACAAAAAAAGGGGAAAACTAAATCTCCTCTTTAAAATAATCAATTTGCATATTTTCTCTAACTTTTCTCATTGTATTTTTAGCAATCGTTCTTGCATATTTACTTCCCTTAATTAAAATTTGGTCTACTTCATCAGGATGTAGCTCATAATAATGACGTTTTTCCTTGATTGGGTCTAAAAAATTCGTCATTACTTTTATCAACTCTTTTTTACATGCTACGCAACCTCGTGCTCCATTCTTACACTCACTACATACTGTCTCTAGATTTGGATTATCTAACAATTTATGATAATAATATACCATGCAAACCTCTGGATTAGCAGGATCATCTTTTCTAATTTTGCTTGTATCTGTAACTGCACCCATGATTTTCCTCTCTATTTCCTCTTTGGAATCAGACAAATAAATAGCGTTTCCTAAGCTTTTCCCCATCTTTTCATTACCATCTAATCCCTTAATTCTTGGATTGCTACTAAGTAGTGGTTCTGGAGTCGTTAATGTTTCTCCATAAATAGAATTGAATTTATGAACAATTTCCCTCGTTTGCTCAATTAATGGCAATTGATCCTCTCCTACTGGTACACAAGCTCCTTCAAACGCTGTGATATCTGCTGCTTGACTAACAGGATATCCAACAAAACCATATGTCACACTTTCTCCTGTATTTCCAAATAAGGCTTTCTTCTGCTTGATCTCAGTTTTCACAGTTGGGTTTCTATAAAGTCTTGCCATAGTTACCAAATTAGAATAATACACTGTTAATTCTGCTATTTCAGGAATGGTTGATTGAACAAAAATGGTTGATTTTTTAGGATCTATCCCAAGTGATAATAAATCAATCGTAACTTCTCTTACATTTGTCCTTACTTTTTCAGGATCATTAAAATTGTCAGTAAGAGCTTGCACATCCGCGATTTCAAAAAACGATTGATAATCCTCTTGCAATTTTACCCAATTACAAACAGCTCCAAAATAATGACCCAAATGTAATTTTCCGGTTGGTCTTATTCCTGTCAAAATTCTCCTTTTTTCCACCTTTTTCACCTATCCTTCAATTTTCCTATATTGTAACATGTTTTTTTGGTATTGAGAAGACGTTTTCTTTTGAATCATTACTTCTAATTCCCCATTAAGTGCAATGAGTTGTTCTAAGATCGCAAACTCTCTTCTAATAAACATAGAAGGTAATTTTTTTGTAGCCCAATCTTCAAGTTTTTCCATCCAAATTTTCACATCTTTATATAACGCCTCAGGAGTAAAATATTTTGTAAATAACCATGGATGATTTTGAATGGAAAGAAACAAGTTTCGTTTTTGTATAATATATGAATTCCAATCCCCATTTGCATACATTTTTTCTAAACTACATACCAATTTTTCTGCATATGTTTCTGTGTCAATAATTACAATTGGAAGACCAAGCATTTTTTGATATTTCAAATGTTCCACAGTAGCAAAATCGAATGCTACTAAAAACTGAGGTTTCAAATCTTTTTTTTCTACAACACAAGTATTTTTTTCACTAGATAGTAATGTAAAACTAGAATAAGCAAGTAGACATTCCTCCTGATATGGAAAATAGGTATCGCTATATACCGTCGATGATACAATACCTTCTGAACTTTGATAAGCTTCTAATGGAGAAGCGATAAAATAAAATTTGGAATTTTGCAAAGTAACCAATGGGCTATTGCCATCAATCTGCATAGACTGTTGTAAAAAGCTTAATGTTTCCATTTCTTCCATACGCAATAAATATTTTTGAAAATAAGGTTTTAAATATCCATAAGCGCTAAATCTTTGATAAAAATCATCTTTTAACATAAGTGGGAATCTAGCCTCATACAACTCTAATAATAATTGATATTGCTCACTATAATCATTTGGCAAAGTTGGAAAAACCCTTTTAAATGTCGTATAGGGAATTCCTAAAAATACTTGGCAATAAAAATTTTTTAGTGTAAACATATCAAATTCGTTTTTTAAAAAGTTGATGTGTGCCTCCCTTTTGGAGTTGCAAAAACGATCAAAGTCGTCTAAGGTACCTGCAGGAGAAATGGCAGGAGAATATGCACTCAAGTATTCTTCTATAATGAAATGGTATTTTGCGATTGACTCCCTAGGAATGAACTCCAATAATTTTTGAATTTTGAAAAATCTTTCTACCATTTCCTCATAAGAAATAGAAATATTAAATTCCTTCACAACCTTTAACATTTCACAAAATGTTTCTTGATTAGATATTCTAAAAAGGCGATCTAATTCAATCAAACTTTTAGGATACAACTCTTCTAATAACATTAAATTTTGATAAGCAAATGAAGAAAAATCTAAACATAAATCTATAAATTGTTTATAATCCGCATTAATTTTAGTACACTTCATAATTCTATCTTTCAATATGGAACTGCTAAGTAAAGGAAGCCATCTTTGTAAATCATCTATTGTAATTTCATCAGACCATATAAATTTTCTATAAGATGGCAAAATTGTCCCAATATGCAAATGAAGATAACAAAGTTTTTCCTTTACAACTTCGTCGCGCATTCCACTCCCCAATAAATGTCTATCACTATAACGAATATAGCTTGCCAAAAAAGGAATATCATAAATTGTTAAATATTCTGGAAGTATCTGCTCCGATGACAATTCTGCATATGGAAAATTAGGATATTTCTCCATAAAAAACGCAATAAGACTATCCAAACCTTGTTGCTTAAAATCTAATAAGGCCTGTTCCCTCAAAACCTGTTGAACATTTTTTCTCATTGTTTTCCCCCTTGTATAACTATTAGTCATTTATAATGTACTTATGATTAAAATCTTTTGGCCCATTCTAAGGGCTTTATAGAATGATATTTTTAACCTAAAATAGTACAATCTATTGTTTCAATAAAAACTTATTTTCTAATTTTCATAGATTTTAAATCATTTATTCTACTATTTCCCATTCATTGAATTATATTCGAATACCATGAAAAAGTCAATATACCATTCTATAAAAGTATATATTCTAAATGATATCATATTCTTCATTTACTATATGTAGATATATGGCGGCTATAAATTCTTTTGGAAATAACAAAGCATATTTGCAATATTCACTTTTCTTATTTTTATTTTGTGATGGCTTTTCTGTTTTATCATATAAAAATTTTAAAATAATGGATGTTCCCAGTAAGGAACGAATCTTCCCGCCTAAAATTTTTTCTTCTATTGTTTTTAAGTCGAGATGTCCGATAGAGGATAATTTAAATAACGCCTCTTTTAAATAATCTCTCATTCTATAAATTTTAGTATCATTTATCTTTAAACTAATTCCAATTAACTCTACAATTTCATAGAATAATTGTTCTCTTCTAATTCCTGTTTGATCTTGTAAAAGTTTATGAAAAATAGAGAGTTTTAATAGTTTCTCTTCTACAACTCGTTTATGAGTTGTTAATCTTAATTCCAATGAGTGTTTTAAAGATAACTCTACTTTTTGGTACTGTTTTTTCAACTCTCCTAAACGAAACGTAAATATATTCCCTTCTAATTTTTTAAAGGCCTTCATTGTGTCATTATATCCATAACAAATCGCCTTTCTAGACAAATCTCGCTGAAATACCAAAAAAGAGGCAATTTGATTTTTTGGTTCTATAACTGTTATTTTCACGTCTGAGTTTGTCACTTTTCTTTTTTTTCCAACAGAATGTAAATCGACCGCGACAATTTCTGTTGCTCCTAACTCAATTGCCAAATGAATTGGCATATTATCACTATAACCACCATCTATATATTGGTTGCCATCAATTTTTTTCATTGGAAATGCTGGGTAGCAAGAAGCGGAAGCAATAATATAAAGAGGAGCAGTTTCTTCTGTCATCTCTTCCTTAGTAATTTCTAATGACTCTTTTGTGGTAAAATTATAGGTAACCAAACCAAAATCAATAGAAGATCGAAAAAAACGATAAGGACTATATGACTGATATATCAATTTCTCAAATCGAGTAATATTCATTCCACCATTTTTTATAAAACTTAGGGCATATTTCTTATAAAGACTTGCTTTTCCGGTGAACCCCTTTATCTTATCTGGAAAGCGTTCTGTAAACAATTGTTCAAAGTTAATATTTTCCCATAGCTTTAAGCATTTAAAATAATCTCGTTGAACCATAAAAGCGCCATTAATTGCTCCAACAGAGGTTCCTGTTACAATTTCATAATGGTAATGAAGTTTTCTTAGGGCTTTCCAAACCCCTACCTGATAAGCTCCCTTTGATCCTCCACCTGATAATACAACTGCTTTTTTTCCCATGCTCCTACACATCCAATCAGAAATATTATATCAGAAAGTATATTGATCTACAATGACTCAAAAAAAATATTCATAGGAAAAACACCAATCAATTTTTTGAAAATCACAAAGTATCAGTACTCTTTCAATACGGTTCAATTGGTGATCCATCAATTATTTTCACAGAAATTATGTTTATTGTTTTAAACACAACCCAAATGTATCATAAATTTACGAATCAATAAAATCCATGATATTTATTTCAATAAACAATCAAAAAAAACAAGTTTTTTTATAAAAGCA
>CANPBV010000051.1 GCA_947572405.1 uncultured Mycoplasmatota bacterium
TCACGTAAAGATGTTTTAATTTTAAGAAGAACCTCATGTGTTGTTTTTCGTGAATGTGTCTTGGCATACTCATCAATCTTTTTCTGAACAACAATATCATTTAAATCTTTTAATTGGATATCCTGAAATAAATGTCTAATAACTCCTAAAGTACGAACATAATTTTGAAATGTCGTTTCTTTAACGTCATTCACCTTTACAAGATATATCCAATTTTCGAAGAAGTCCGCAAATGTTGTTGTTCTGTGAGCAAGTTCTTTTCCTTCTCCTTTTACTAATTCCATTTCTAAAGCCCAAAGTTTTGCTTCCTTCTTAGTCGGAAATGTTTTAGTTAGTTTTTTATGTTCTCCATATTTGTACAAAGAAATTTGTGCTCGATATGACTTTCCTCTTTTTACAATACTAGCCATGCTATCAATCCCCTTCAAAAATAAAGTTGATAGATGCTAGTTGAATACATCTGTATTGTATTCTGAAACTAACATCTTATCAACTGTCGACATTTTAAACGGAGTGTTTTTCGATAAAGTGTATTAAAGACTTCATTGTGTAGCGCTCGCGCTTACCAATCATGAAACGATCTAGCTCTTCATGTGGCCGAATATATTTATCAAAAGACTTTGGGTCTATACCTAAAAAATCTGATGCTTGTTCCCTTGTTAAAAGATATGGATAATCCTTTGTAGCCATGTTTGTGCTCATGTGGCATCATCTCCTTTATGCTGAGATTTATTTTTAAAATTTATTTAGTTTTTTTAGTGCTTGTTCAGCATCATATTTGATTTGTCCTAAAATATCTTCTGGTGTATAGTTGCTATTTTGGTAATCAGAATGATTATCCGTTTTATTAATCGTTCCTTTACCGTCCCGGAAAAAATCTACTATTTCTACAATGTGTTGTATATGTTCTTTTAATTTCGGAAAACTCATTTAAATATCATCCTTCCCACGGTTTACCTTCTAATTGGTAAAGTGTCTTATATTTATTTAACCAAGATATATGGTCATCATTGGGTTCGAATTCTTCATAGTACTGTTTATATAAATAATCTATTAATTCTTTTGCTGTATTACCTCCCCATATTTGTTGAACTTTCCACAATGTGGGGAGTAGCCCAGACCCCTTAATTAGATGGTCTATTGATTGTTGTAACAAATTGTTTCGTGGAGATGGTGACTCAAAGTGAAAGTCCTTCTCATCTAATAGTTCAAGCATTAATCTAGTTATCTTATGAGGTCGATTAGAATTAACATAAAAGAGCATATAGCGATCAAGTAGAGCACTAATAATTACATTTTTAAGCTCTTCATCTGTACTACATTTTTTGATTGCATCTGTTAATTGATGGGAATAATCGCCAGAAAACTCTGCTTCAACACGTGTCCAGTCATCCACTTCTTTGGCGATATGTCGCATGTGCTTCATGATAGTTGTTCCTCTTTTTTGTCATAAATGCGTAAATGCACTTTTGTATTTCTGCTTTTTGCCCCGATATACAATGTTTGTGCCTGAAAGTCTTTAGATACGTCGGATACTATTGAGTTGTTTCTTTTATATGGCTTGTTTTTGTTATCTTCAATAACTTTTTGTAGATAACTTTTATTAGTACTTCCCATAGCGCAATTCAGTCCTTCCTTCTTCTATTGAGCGTTTCAATTTAGCAATGCTAATATTTTCATTAATAAAGTCACAACATATATCAATTCGTGAAAGCCTAAAACTATATTCATCCGATTCAATCATTTTTAAAAAGGTGTGTAAATGAATAGGTTCATTAAATTCTTCTTCATATTGCTTCCGATATTCATGCCATGCGTATGCACTATATTTGACAATTACGCCCATTTTCGTGAATGCTTCATGATAAGCTATACAAAAGTAAAATGGTGCATTGATGAATGAATAACCAATTGTATAGCCTTCTGGCAGCTTAACGTCAGCTTCACCGAAATTGTCGAATAGCTTATGCATCTTAGATTTAATTAAGAATGTACTTATTAAGGTTTTTGCTACCCAGTCACGCCATTCGTCAAAGTCAAACACGCCTGTTGTTTGTAATACGAGTGTAAATTGGTCAATATCTGGTTTAATCACGTTCTTTTTCACTCCTTTTATAAGAAAACTTTAGGTAAAGTTTTCCTAGTGTAAAAGCCCATTAGAATAGGCTTTGGTGTTGTTTTTGCTCCTGACTGGAGCTGGGGTGATTACCTGCACCCCAGCTCTCCTAAAGGTGTAAAGCACGGAGCGGAACCTTCCCCGCCTGAACGGCGGGTCTTTTTCCGCTCTTTGTGCCGTCGCTCCTTAAGGAAAAGCTAGGTGCTTCCATTCAAAAAGCTACAGTAAGGAACAATCAACAACCGTGGCTTGTCTGCACTTGCTAGCCCTGGATAACTGTAAACCCCTTGACCAGCAGTAAATTGAACAGGCGGTATATTCACACCAGAAGAAAACAGAGTTCTGTAGGTTTGCTCATCACTATCACCTAAAGCAATCTTCAAAACGAGTTGTTCTCTAATCGCTGTTGGCATCGTCTGTGCGTTCATTTGTTGTGTGGCGACCCATAGAATACAACCTAGTTGACGACCCATGAAAGCAACGTCAGAAAGTATGCTATCGACTTCATCACGTTCCTTTTTTGCTAATGTCTTCCATGACTCTCTCAATGCGCCAAACTCATCTATGAGCAGGATTAAAGCAGGTAAACCAGCATCCTTATACGTTTTATTACGATTTGATATGAAATAATCTTGTAATTCATCTTGTCGTTTTTTCATACGCTCATGAAATTGTTTAATCAATTCAATCGCATTTGTTTTGTCGGCTGTTCGCTCATCGCCAAGAGTACGTTTAGCCATTTGGTACACGTCAGTACGCTTTGGATCAATTATGAATAACTCATGATTGACCTTTTTCGATAACACTTGTTCAACTAGCATTTGAATAAAAAACGATTTACCACTACCTGTTTGTCCCACCAATCCTTGGTGGTGAAATGGAACAGTTGCACGCTCATCTAATCGTAAGGCGTAATCGTCTGCTGTCTTATTTGACCATTCAATCAAGTCACTTGCTGATTTAATCTCAAGTTGTTTTTGTGAATCTACAGCATAGAACTCATAGATGTACCAATTACGGTCTTTAGACAAATATTGACGTTCACTTACGTATCCTTCTAACGCTGCATCAATTCTCATGTCTTCTAACTTCTTGTCGAATTTTATTGAGTTTTGAATAAACACTTTTCCTGATTTCCTTGCGCGATTATCATCAAATTCAATTTTTATTTTCGGTAATCTAACTAAACAATTATCAAACTCACGTTCATCTTCGAATCTAGCATCTTTAAGATGTCTTCTCATACGTTTTATTAACGAATAATAATGCACAGAAAAAAGTGGTCCAAACCATAGTTTATTGCGAATTGACCAACTAACAAACAAACCAGCCGCCATCAGACCAATTGGAACCAAGAAGATATTCGACTCAATATGTGGGAGCTGTATTATCGTTGTTTGTTCAACAATCAATGGATACAGTTTATAAAAGAAAAACCAACAAGTTAGAAAAAATCCAATGAATAAAAATGAAATAAAACCACGTTGCATCCTATATGTTTTCTTCATACAATCCACATCCTACTATCGTGGTTCCGCCCCTTGTTAGGGGCGGTCACAGGTATAAAAATATAATTGTTGATAGAAAGGGAACTGACTATCCTTCGTTCTCTATTTTGGTTGCACAATGTCTACATCATCTGCTTTGACAGAAAGTTCACTCATGAACGTCCCATACACAGATGCCGTTGGATTCACAAAAGTGATTCTACTAAATTTCTTATAACTCTTTGGCTGTTGTGGCACTTTCACATCAATTTGCTCACCGGCATTAAGGTCTGGTTGAACGTCATCACCTTCGTACTTTGTGTTATCTGTCGCAATAACGCACTTGTATTTAGTCCCTAACTGTTTTGTGACTTGACCGTCCTCATACTCGTTCCACGGTTCATGAGCCATCACTCGAACGTCCTTATCCTTGAAAAAACCCTCGGCATCGAACTTATTAAACTGTCTTAATTTCTTCATAGTGTTTTGCACTCCTTTATTTTTGATCTATCTATATTTTAGCTAATACTTTCCAGTTTATCAAGACATGTCATCATGACAAATAATAAAATTTATTGCACTTATAATATGTTAATGATATTATAGTTTATAACGACATTTAATAATTGATAACGACATTTATGGAGGGATGTTAAAATGTTAAATGATAAAGCTGATGATATGTTAAACGAAGAGGTTGCACAAAATGAAATATTAGATTTTATAGATACGAAATATGGTGCAAACCAACTCGTGACTCAAAGGACAATACAAAGATGGTTAGAAGAGTTAGGGATTGACTGCATACAACCTCGTCCAAAGAGAAATAGGGATATAAGGTATAGGAAATCTGATGTCTTAAAGCTAGAAGAAATTAAGAGAACAAATTTATTGAGGAAAAAGAACAAGGAATTAGCACGTAAAGATAAAGAAAAAATAGCAACCGATATGCAGAAAAAAGAAATAGAGTATAACCAACAGTTAGCTAGCATGACGGATGTTGATAGAAGACAGCAAGAGATTGATGACATGTATGATTATGAAGTACCTGCATTAAATAAAATTAGAGAAGACAAATTGGAAATGTGTTTTAGAAAGTTGTTTCCCGATGTTAAGTTTGATATGGAACACTTAGAAAAGATTTTGTTTACAATAAACGAACCATCCATGCATTCAGATTTTGAATACGGACAAGCCATAGTTGACTTCAAGGAAAAGGCTTATATAAAAAATTATAAAGATTGAAAGATTTTTAAATGATAGGGATCAAACTGGAGTAGGTATATCCGTCAGATTTTTCCTTTTCAGTTCTCCTCATTATAATCTTCTAATTCGTCTGTAAAGCAGAGACGAATTATCGATTATGTAAAGGGTCATCGTTCTTCGGATGTTTTGAGTCAGCCAAGTAGGATAAGGGTGCATAGAAAAGCAAATTTCGCTTTTAACGCACCCTAATTCATTGGGCTTCCCCAAAACATATACGAATCACTTGATAGCTTTGCTACTTACGCCACTTGACATTAATCGATGCGAAGATTCTCTCTGTGGTGACCAAAAAGGTCAAAAAATAATAGAGAGGTTGATCTAGATGGAAACCATTTTAGAGATTGTACGCATTGAACAAGTAATTCGAGAGGCAGAAGAAGGAGTAAATTACATTATTCGCAGTCCAGAAGATGGAGCAAAAATAGCATCTCGCTTTATTGGTCGTGATGATCGAGAAGTGTTTTTTGTTATGTGTTTAAATACGAGAAATAATGTTGTTGCAGTTCACCGTTGTCATGTTGGTTCTTTGAATGCCTCACTAGTACATCCACGCGAGGTGTTTAAATCAGCAATCCTCAATAACGCAGCAAGTGTCATTGTAGCGCATCAGCATCCAAGTGGTGATATAACACCATCGAAGGAAGATATTAACGTTACAAAGAGATTAGTCGAAGCCGGAAAGTTACTAGGCATCGAAGTACTTGATCATTTAGTAGTAAACAGTGATAACGGTTTTACTAGCCTGAAAGAAAGAGGCTATATTTAAAAGGGAGAACAATTCCCTTTTTTTTCTTCAAAAATTATTCAGTAGAATTTCTTCAAACGAATTTAGTAAAGTGTTTTATGATAGAATAGATCTAGATAAAAATGGTATAGATACACTATAAGATACAAGAATTTATCTCCTACTCTAAAAAAATAAAATTAAAAAACGTCTCATATTAAATAAAAAAACGAAAGAAGTGACAAAGAAAGGAGGGTACTATGTTTGAATGAGGAAATTATTAAATCTAAGCTTCGTGTTCAAAAACATGGAGAAGTATTTACCCCTAAAAGAATAGTAAAAAAAATGCTAAATATACCCGAGATAAAAGAGGCTTGTGAAAATTTAACAGCAACGTTTTTAGAACCGGCTGCTGGAGAAGGCGCTTTTTTAGTAGTAATACTCGAGAGAAAGTTAAACATGGTATCTAAAAAATACAATAACGATTTAATTCAATATGAAAATTATTCTTTGCTCGCCCTGGCAACACTATACGGAATTGAATTATTGGAAGATAATGCCCAAATATGTGTGATGAACATGTTTCAACATTACTATGATAACTACAAAGAACAAGTTGAACATCATAATGGAGAATTAAAGAAAAAAGTATTAGATAGTGCAAAGAAAATTATTTCATTAAATATTGTTAATGGTAATTTTTTAACGAGAAAGTCGAGAGATGGAAATCCTTTAGTATTCAGCGAATGGCAACCTGTTAACATGAGGAAAACATCGAAAAATATTAAAATACAAAGAACAGAGTATACATTGGATGAAGTATATGGAAGTGTAAAAAAAGAAAATGGTCGAGCAATTAATAATTTAATACAGGAGCCAGTGCAACTAGATTTGTTTGATTTTTGGGAAGATGAAACTGAAAACATACATGAAGTGCAAAAAGAAATGCGATATATACCTGTCAAAATAATCGATGTTTATAAAGAGGAGATGGAGGAAGCAGATGGATAAGACAGTAATTAAGCCTTTTGAAGAAATTAAATATAAAGTGTATGGTTATACCTTACCCGAAGTCCCAAATCATAATGGTTATGTGAAAATTGGTGATACGACACGTGAAGTTGTAACGAGAATTTTTGAACAAGTAGGCACAGCTGGATTAAACCCTAAAATATTATTTGAGAAAGTAGCTCGAAAATCTGATGGAGAATGGTTTCGTGATAAGGATTTACATCGGTTTCTTATTTTAAATGGAATAGAGAAAAAGGATTTTAATAGTCGTGCTGATGAGTGGTTCTATTTTAATGGAACGCTGGAAAAGGCTGAAGAGTTAACGAATAAATTTATTAACCGCGATTATGATGAAATACAAATTGACGACAAACGTTCGGATTATGTATTAAGAAATGAACAACAACAAGCAGTTGAAAAAACTTATGAGTATTATCAAAGTAATCAGGATCCAAAAGAGTTTCTATGGAATGCTAAGCCGCGTTTTGGGAAAACGTTAACAACTTATGATTTTATAAGAAATTTAAATGCAAGAAATGTTTTAATTGTAACCAATAGACCGGCAATCGCGAATTCATGGTTCGATGATTTTAACAAATTCATAGCTTGGCAAGAGCCACAAATGAAGTTCGTATCGGAAACAGATGCACTAAATGGAAAAGCGATGACTAGAGATCAGTATCTTGAATTTATTGATACAACTTCTCATGCTAATCCCACGCAAATTGCCTTTATTTCATTGCAGGACCTAAAGGGTGCTGAATTTGCAGGGGGTATGTATAAGAAACTAGAATGGGTAGCTGGACTAAACTGGGACTTGCTCGTAATTGATGAAGCTCATGAAGGAATCGATACTAGAAAAACTGATATAGCATTTAGCCAATTAAAAAGAGACTTTACCCTGCATTTATCAGGTACTCCGTTTAAAGCCTTAGCTAAAGGTGATTTTTCTGAAGAACAAATATTTAATTGGTCGTATGTAGATGAACAAGAAGCTAAAGAAAACTGGGATCCAACAATTGGTAGCAATCCTTACGAAAGTTTACCTACTTTAAATTTATTCACGTATCAAATGAGTAAAATGATAGAAGATGAAGTATCGGCAGGATTAACAATAGAGGAAGAAAAAAATGTTGATTATGCATTTGATTTAAATGAATTTTTTAGAGTGAAAGAAAATGGACGATTTGAGTATGAAGAAAGTGTTGTTCGCTTTTTAGACAATCTATCTTCAGGGAAGTTTCCATTTTCTGAAAATCAATATCGTAATGAACTAAATCATACATTTTGGCTTCTACCACGTGTGAATGCGGCAAAAGCACTTGAAAAATTATTAAACTCTCATCCAACATTCAAAGATTATAAAGTAGTACTTGCAGCAGGAGATGGTGTTAGTTTACATGATGGCGTAGAAGCAGAAGCGCTTGATTTGAAAGAAAATACAAAAAGCTTTGATAAAGTTAGAAATGCAATTGAGCAAAATGATACGACAATAACACTTTCTGTGGGTCAACTGACGACTGGTGTGACGATTCCAGAATGGACAGCTGTATTAATGTTAAATAATATTGAGTCTCCTAGTTTATATTTTCAGGCTGCATTTAGGTCACAAAACCCTTATGAATATGAGGAAGATGGTAAACTTTTTAGAAAAGAAAATGCGTATATCTTTGACTTTTCACCAGATCGAACATTAAGACTTTATGATGAATTTGCTAACAACTTGTCTAGTGGTAGTTCTAAAACAAGCGAGGAAAGAAAGCGCAAAATAAAGAAGTTATTAAATTTCTTTCCAGTAATTGCTGAAGACGAAGAAGGTACAATGCACGAAATAGATGCATCTGAAGTATTAACGATACCTACACGAATTACTTCACGAGAAGTTGTTAAAAGAGGCTTTATGAGTAACTTACTATTTGCTAATATATCGGGTATCTTTTCAGGAGATTCACCATTTAAAGAGATTTTAGATAAAATACCACCTGAGAAAAATAAAAGATTAGAGAAACCGAGAGAAATACCTGTCACAAATCCACATTTAAATGACGATGGAGAAGTAGAAATACCAAAAGAAGTAGTGATAGGCAAATCGAAGGAACTATTTGGTGAAAAAATATATACAACAATTGAGGTTGTTGATGATGTTGTATCTTCATTAGAAGAAGCTGAAGAAAAGCAGAAAGAATCTATTAAAAGATTAGCTAAAAATATAACAGAGTCATTTTCAGAAGGCTTTACTAGGCTGAAAGATTCTTTTAATTTAAACAAAGGACAAACTGATAAATTAAAAGATTCAGTAAATAATTCCATCGAAGATATTATCAATGAAAAGATTTTAACTTTAATTAATCAATTAAAAGAATTAGAAAAAGAATATGAAAGCAAAAAACAAGAAGCAGAAACAATAAAAGATGAGAGTATATTAAAAGCAGCAACTCACCACTATGAAAAACAGAAACAAAAAATTGAAGAGTCTTTTACAGAAGAAATTAACAAAGAAATTGAAAAAACGATCAATACTGTTGTGGAAGAACAAATAGAAAAAGTGGAAGAAAAGAAAAAGAAGACAACAGAAGATGATGTTCGAGATCATTTACGAGGATTTGCCCGTACAATTCCTGCATTCTTAATGGCATACGGAGATGAAGATACAAGATTAGAAAATTTTGAGGTTAATATTGATGAAGCCACATTCGAAGATTTGACGAGTATTACAATAGAGGAATTCAAGAAGCTTCGTGATGGATTTGAGTATCCAGATAATAATGGGGAAACTAAAGTAATTCCAGGATTATTCAATGAAGTTGTGTTCAATGCTAGTATCCAAGAGTTTTTAGATACAAAAATTCGTTTAGCAAATTATTTTGATGATAGTTTGCAAGAGGACATTTTTGATTATATCCCACCACAGAAAACAAATCAGATATTTACACCGAAAAATGTAGTAAAGAAAATGGTCAATACATTAGAGGTAGAAAATCCAGGAATTTTTTCGGATAAGACAAAGAAGTTTGCTGATTTATATGTAAAAAGTGGTTTGTACATTACTGAAATCGTAAAAAAACTAAATGAAGGTTTGAAAGGACAATTTCCAAATCAACAGGAACGTATTAAATGGATACTTGAAAATCAAGTATACGCATGTGCACCTAGTAATATTATTTATAACATTGTAAAAAACTTTATCTATAGTGATACGGTAAATGTGTCAACCAAAAATCTTATAGAAGTTGATACAATGAAATTAGCTAGTGAAGAGAGATTAAGTACTGGAATCTATAAGTTATTTGGAGATGATAGATTGAAATTTGATGTAATTATTGGTAATCCCCCTTATCAGGATGAGACTATAGGAGACAATAAAACTTATGCCCCTCCTATTTATCATACATTCTTGGAAGAGTCATACAAGTTAGCAGATAAAGTTGAGATGATTCATCCTGCTCGATTCTTATTTAACGCCGGAAGTACACCAAAAGCATGGAACCAGAAGATGCTTTCTGATGAACATCTGAAGGTTGTTGATTATATTGATGATAGCTCTAAAGTATTCCCTAATACTGATATAAAGGGTGGAATTGCAATAACATATCGAGATAAGGAAAAGAAGTTTGGAGCAATTGGAACTTTCGTTGTTCACGAAGGATTAAATACTATTTTAAAGAAAGTGAAAGATGGAAATTTTAACTCCTTTAGTGAATTAGTACATGCACCCGAGAGTTATAAGTTTACAGAAGCAATCCATGAAGATCACAAGAATGTTAAAGGATTATTGAGTAAAGGTCATGAGTATGCAGTAATGACAAATATTTTTGGTAAACTACCTTTTATTTTCTTAGATTCAAAACCGAATGATACTGAAGAATATTATCGGTTTTTTGGAAGAGAAAAGAATGAACGTGTCTATAAATGGATAAAGGCTAAATATATTGAATCTCACCCAAATTTATTAAAGTATAAAGTATTCCTTGCTAAGTCGAATGGTAGTGGTTCATTTGGGGAAAGTCTAACTGAACCCGTTATAGGATCACCATTTGAGGGACATACCCAAACATTTATAAGTATTGGAAAGTTTGATACTAAATATGAAGCTACAGCAGTGACGAAGTATATTAAAACTAAATTTTTACGGGCATTGCTGGGAACATTAAAAGTTACCCAAGATAATAAAAAAGCTTCTTGGTCAAATATTCCTCTCCAGGATTTCACAAATAACTCCGATATTGATTGGTCAAATTCAATATCGGAGATTGATCAACAGTTATATAGTAAGTATAATTTGAGTGAGAATGAAATAAAATTTATCGAAGAAAATGTAAAAATCATGGAATAAAAGTATAAGTATTAATTGTATTCAACTAACATCCATTATTTTGGTGCAAATTGGTTCAAGTAATGTCAATTCCAATCCCTTTTTATACATTTTTATCCATATAACAATTGCCAAAACGTTGATATAAATGGATTTCAATGGATTAGGTACACTTGAAATTTATCTAGATATTTCTCAAAACGTTAATATCGCGTTATATCAACGTTTCAAACGCATTTCTCACTTT
>CANPBV010000052.1 GCA_947572405.1 uncultured Mycoplasmatota bacterium
GTGTATAGTGGACTTTCACCACCTAGTTATATGTCATGCCTGGCACACTAAAAAATAAAGAATGATTATTCACTCTTTATTTTTTTATTCATAAATAGATATCTGATTCTTTATTTTTGTAATCAACTCATCTTCATTTTCAGCAATAATTGGAATATGATTTAAGATTGCAAAGCTTTTATTTCTTCCAATTCCACATAAATTTTGACAGCCAATGATAATAGTTGCATTTGGATCAATCAATTTTAGCTTTGGAATTAATGTTTTAATATTTGTGGCTTTACACTTATCACAAATACGAAATTCATGATTCATATTCTTTTCCTATTAAAATTTCCACTTCATCATTATTATTTAATAAAAACGCATTTGCATCATCTGTATCAATATGCATTTCATAATAAGAAGCGTCAGCTGATTTAATATGAACATCTTTCATAATACCGCCTTTTTCTCCTACAATGTTAACACCAACCTTAGAAATTCCTTCTAATCCAAGTTCTTTTCTTTGAAGAGGTGTCATATGAATATGGCGGGTCGCTAAAATACATCCTTCTTCTATTTTTACGCTTCCACATGGACCAATAATTGTAATTGGCTCGCTTCCTTTCAAATCTCCTGAATCTCGAACGGGTGGATTAAGTCCTAATTTAATAGCATCCGTCTTTGAAATTTCCACTTGCGTATAAGGACGAATTGGCCCTAAAATCCTTACTCCTTCTATTTTAGATTTGGAAGTTTCTATGGATACTTTCTCTACACTTGCAAATTGTCCTGGTTGATTCACAGAACGTAATACTTGAAGTTCATAGTCTTTTCCAAATAAAACTTCTAAATGTGGTTTTGTTACGTGAACATGTCTATTTGATATTCCTACTGTCACTTTCATTTAAAAATCCCTCCTCATTATCCATTATAACACGCAAATATCATTTTCCATTATTTTTTCAAACTTTCCAAAAAAAGATAATTTAAAAATTTCTACTTCCTACATAATACATCTTATACTACAATATTATTCTAGTTTGAAACTATAAAAATTTTAAGTTTTCAAATTCTATTTTAATAAACAAAACTAAAAAATGCTTTTCACAAACATAGTTTTTTTTATTTTGAATAAAATGTAAAAGAAAGGATTGATATTATGAACCAAAATTATTTTGGAAACAATAATTTTCCAGGAGCTCCTTTATATGCAGGAAATGTTCCAACACCAAATCAACAAACTGCCAACAACTATGCTAGCAGTTTACCTTTAGAACAATCATACATTGAAAATATCTTACGCTTAAATAAGGGAAAAAAAGTAAGAGTACACATGACTTTCCCAGATTCTAATGAATTCAGAGATAGAGAATTTGTTGGAATTATTGAGCAATCAGGAAGAGATCACATTATATTAAGCGAACCATCTACGGGAAAATGGCAATTATTATTAATGATCTATGTTGACTTTATTTCATTTGATGAACCAATCAATTATAGTCCAGAATTTATACCAGGCAATTGAATTTTAGAAAATAATTTGCTATAATGAGTACGGTGATAGTATGGATGTAGTCATTATTATTTTGATAATTTGTATCTTATTATGTTTCTTTTTTATCTGGTATATCAATATATATAACCGTTTTCAAGAATACATTATTCGTATTAATGAAGCTGAAGCCAATATCGATTCTATTCTTCGTAAACGATTTGATTTATTGAACAAATCAATTGGAATTATTAAAACAAATACCAAAGAAAAAGAAAACATTTTAGCAATTATTGATGAACTACGTTCTAAAACGCTTTCTAACTTTGAATTAGATAGGGTTTTGTATGATGCATTAAATGAATTCCATACTTATTCTCTAAAATATGATGAATTGAAAAAAAATGATGCTTTTACAAAAATTGAAATTGGATTAAATGAATCAGAAGCAGAAATTACTGCATTTCGGAAATATTATAATGATATCATTACGAATTATAACAAATTAGCAAAAGTCTTTCCTTCTGTCATAGTAGCGAAGATGTGCAAATACAAAGTAAAAACATATTATGATGGAAAAAATATGGAGGACGATATCGTAAATGATTTTAAACTATAAGTTGTAATTAAGCAGTTCTTCATTATTTTAAATTAATAAAATACTTAAGCTAGGATACAAAATCCTAGCTTTTTTCTAACTTTCAACTTCCAAAGTTTCTATATCACTTTTTCCTAACAATATATAAAAAGATTCCTATCATACAAATGGCCCCCCCATATATATAATATTTATATTGATTATTTATTTTTGGTACCTCTTCTTCTTTCTTTTCTGTTTCCTCTATTTTTATGATATATTCTCCATTCGCAGAATAATAATATTTTTCTCTGGCGTAGCGCGCTACATAGTCTGGATCTTTCAATCTTTGAATCGTATTGGATAAATCTTCTGCTTTATTTTTTAAAGTCCCAAGCTCTGTTTTTAACTCTCGCTCTTTTTCCTTTAACTGATTGATATGAATCGTATAAGTAATTAAAGTGACAAAAAAATAACCCATTAAAATAATTGATAATGTTCCAAATAGCATCAAACGATGCTTTGATGCCGTAGGAATTTTTTTCGTCGCCACTTTATCACCTCTTATCTTTATAATAAGAGTATATCATCTTTTAAAATAATTGACAACTAGACAATGTAAACGATGTTCTAGACAAAATCCGACTAAAATCATTCCAAGTGAATAGGGGTGCAAAATTGCCTGATTAATCTTCTTGAGAAGTATAAAATATATCAAAACATTCGCAAAGATAAACATAAAAGTAAATAGAATCCTAAAGAAAATATTTTTTTGATACAAATACTTATAATTGACACTTACCAGAAATGAAAATGCCACTCCATATAAAAAAGATACTAGTAAAGTGGCAATTTGAATTTTTAAATCCATCATTTGAACAATTTACCAAAAATTCCTTCTTCTTTTTCCTTTTTGCTAGCACTTTCCATATAGGTTAAACTATTCACTTTCCCTTTTATAGAAACATTACCTTGATAAGTATCTAGTTTAATAATTTCTAATTCAGACCCTTTGATAACCATATACCCCATTGTTGTATCCATTAAAAATTCTTCATTATCAAAACTATCTATTTTTTTTACTCCACTAATAACTATATTTTTTCGTTCATTTATCGTTACATTATGATTATAAGTAGTAACCATTGTCTCTATCTTGTCCATAAAAGCCTCCTTTAATTAATCATATGTAAAAAAGTTACTTTTAAGAACAAAAAACTTACCATTTGGTAAGTATTATTCAGCTTCTTTATTATATTCTCCAATAATTGCATCTTCAAACATTTTACGTACTTCTTGGTTGATTGGATGAGCTATATCACGATAACCACCAGTTGCAGTTGGGCGACTTGGCATAGCAATAAATAAGCCATTATCTCCTTCAATAATTCTAATATCGTGAACAGCAAAGCAGTCATCTAATAATACAGATGCAATTCCTTTCATACGTGAATCTTCTTTTTCTACTTTACGTACACTTACAGATGTAATTTTCAAGTAAATCTCTCCCTTCAGTATAATCTACATTTTCAGTATATAATAAAATAGTTAAAATTGCAATAGTTTTTTAATAATCTATTCGAATAGTTTTCGTTATTACATCCGCATAAGAAAAAGATTTTATTCGATTTTGTTTCTTTTTTAATTCCACTAAAAAAACATAGTCATAAAGTTCTTTAATGGTTACATGATAACTCTCATATTTATTTCTTCCCAAACTATATTTGATAAAGGCATCATGTCCTACATGTTCTTTCAAATCTTTCTTAATTTCATCTATCGTCACTCAATTCCTCCTATCTTGGATACCCCACATACATGGTTCCTTTCGTTTTTATCCCGCCCATTCCTGATGATCCATATTTTGTCTTTTCTAAAATTGCTTTTAGGTCAATATCCTGATTAATGTCTGATAAACTCATAATGCAGGCAATAATAGCTGGATCTAGGGCATGAATATTAATTCGTTTAGGACTGGAAGCAAAATTTGCGCCTGCTTTTATAAGTTCCTCATAATCTGATTGACAAGCACCAGCAATAATGATTAGCTTCTCATGGCTTTTTTCATATTTCCGAGCCTCTTTGATAGAATTTACAAAATTAACACTATTTTTATAAGCTTCTATATTATCTTTATTTCCTTTTTTACTATAAAAAGCATCATGTCCTGTAATAATGACAATATTAGGATTATATTCTTCTAACCAATTACGAATATGGCTTGACACATTTTCTTCTTTTTCAACAATTCCTACTGCCCATATATTAGAATTTTCATAGTAGTCCAAACATCTTTTTAAATATTCTTCATCACCATCTATGTGTAAAATTTTACCTGGCAAATAAAAATAATCATCACGGTTTAATACTACATCTGGGTTTACTCTCGTTAAAAAATCTTTTTCTTCCTCTATATCTTCCTCTTCATGATATTTTTTTAAATCTGATAATGGACTATCGGCACATAACCTAATATTAAGACCCTTCAAATAACAAATATCCCCTTCTATGCCCAGTATTTTAAAAACCATATCATTAGAATGAGAATTTCTTGTTACCAAATCCCCTACTTTCCATTCCATTTTATCACCTAAAAAAGTATATGATTTTACTCATATACTTATGCTTTATAAATTTTTTATTCTTCATTTAACAATGTCACTTTAGTTACTATAACCAATTTTTCGGTCACTTTTCCAATGTAGGAGGTATCAGGCTGCCCAAACGTTGCCACAATAGTCGCAACCGTAATCAAAATCAACGAAACTTTTCTTAGGATTCCTTATAAATTATCTTCTACTTTTCCTATCCTCTTTTCTATCACATTTTTTACTCCTTTTGGCTTATTATTTACCACACTGAAGACAATATTTTTGTTTCATATTTGCTCACTACTCTTCTACTCTAACAACTCTTTTTTTCTCAGCAACGTTTCCTGATGGATCAATAGCACGATAAGTAAGAACATATCTTCCAGGAATTGCAGATAAAAGACCTTCAATTTCTACCTTTAATTCCTCATTAGAATTGTCTGTAATGGTAACTCCATCCATCAAATTTACATTTTTGGCCTCTTCTGGTTTCACCGTCAAGCGATCTGTAACAATTTTAGGCTTTTCCCTATCCACTACGATAATAGTTCTTGTAATAACACTTTCCGCTTTTGCATAAGAAACATGATAGGTTAATTTATAAGTTCTAAGTTTTGAGGTATCAACTTGAGATACTGGTTTTCCATCCGCTGTAATTTGTAATTTCCTTTCATCCTCTTTTTTACCCTCTTTAGTAATCGCCTCATAGCCAGCATCTTTATAAGGATGATTTAATTCGGCATACTCAACACTTTTTCCATTTAATATGACCATTGGTGCTTGATTACGAACTTCATCATAATCTTTTATCATATCTTTATCTTGATCCAATACGTTATAAGCATAACCTGTATCTGTTTTCTCAATCTGCATTAACAATTGGTTGGAAAAATTCATCTTATCTTTTGGATTTACAAATTTCGAATCAATATAGCCAGCCTGTTTTAAAGTTCGAAGTGGAACTGTAATCACTTTACCCTTTTCATTTGGCAAAAATTTTTGATATTCCGCTCCCCATTTTTCTAAAGCAATCTCTAAATTCCTAATTTGTGACTTATATTTTTGTTTCGCTTTATATCCTCTTATCAATGAAAAAATAGTGGTTCCAACTACAATCACTCCAATCGTAATTAATAATTTTTTTAATCCCTGGTCCATACATATGTCAAGTGGACTATCCTTGACATTCACCTCTCCTTTCTTACGTAAAGATAATCAGACTATCCTTTACAAAGTCCCTATTAAAACCATTGAGCGGTTCTATATTCCCCTATCTTGGATTACCTATATCTTATATTTCTTGTTATTCATAATTTTAAACTTCGAGATCTAAGATAGCAGGCTTCTAATAATATATCATTTGTTGATATGTTTGCGAAAACAGATCTTTTGACAGGGCCCGATTCACTCCTTAAGCCCGATTTCACAATTTCATTTCATCATTAATTGCTAGTTTTCACTCAAAACTTTTAAGTTAGATTCCTACATCTAATTGTTGCTCTATATTAGTATAACATTTTTAAAAAAAGTTTCCAAATATTTCTAAAGATATGTTACAATATAATAGAGGGATGGCTATGAAAAAATTAGAAATTGTAGAATTTAACATAAAGCAAGAAAAACCATTACTAGAATTTTTATATCAAAATGTAAAAGGGAAGTCAAAAAATAATATCAAATCATTGCTCAAAAATGGTCAAGTTTTTGTAAATTCAAAAAAGCAAACAAAATTCAATTTCCTGTTAAAAGAAAATGATATTGTAAAAGTTCAAATGAAAAAATTGAATCATCATTTTCCATATAAAATTCTATATGAGGATGAAAGTTTAATAGCAATTGAAAAACCAGCTGGGATTTTAACCATTTCAACAGAACAGGAAAAAGATAAAACAGCTTATAAAATGGTTCGCAATTATGTTAAAGGGAAAGGCCAAAAATTATTTGTGATTCATCGTTTAGATAAAGACACTTCTGGGATATTGTTATTTGCAAAAAATGAAAAAATGAAAATCATGTTGCAAAAACATTGGAATGATATTACTTTAAAAAGGGGATATATGGCAATTGTAGAGGGTGAAATAAAACCAGAATTTGGAACAATTAGAAGTTTTCTAAAAGAAGAAAGTAATACCATGGTTCACTCTACCAAAGGAATGGATGGAAAATTAGCAATTACGCGTTATCAAACAATTGAAAAAAATAAAGAGTATAGTTTATTAGAAGTTTTTCTAGAAACAGGAAGAAAGAATCAAATTCGTGTTCATATGAGTGAAGCAGGTCATCCTATTATTGGGGATACAAAGTATCATGCGACCAAAGATCCCATAAATAGATTAGGATTGCATTCGCATCTATTAGAATTCATTCATCCCTTTACAAAAAAAGTAATCGCGCTAGAAAGTTCTGTTCCAGATAATTTTCATAGTTTATTAAAGAAAGGATGATTTTTCAGGTTTCATTCTTTTTTTATTTGAAAATACCTCAATCATTGAAATCGAACATGAAAGATATCAAATTGATTTGTCAGATTACTAACAAAAAGCACCACAATACAATGAGTATAGATGGGATTTCACCAAAAGGTGAAAATATTTTCTTTTCTTGTAAGTATTTACCGCAGACGCTTTTGATCAATTACAATTCAGAATGTAATAATTTATTTAGATAAAGTGCAAAAATAAAAGAAGTTAATACTTCCTTATATTTTCAAATGTTTTCTAACCGCTCTCCAGCTTCCAAACATTCCAACTAAAATACCAATTATTAATAATACAATTGACACTATATAGATAAATGGTTCTGGTTTAATTAATTTTATGAATGGAGAAAATAACTGACCATCAAAGTTATTATAAAGTGCTGTATATCCATAAATTGTAACTAAAATTGGAATAATTGCCCCAAACATTCCTAAAAATAATCCTTCAAATAAAAATGGAATTTTAATGTTCAAATTACTTGCACCAACAAGTCTCATGATTTCAATTTCTCTTTTTCTAGAAAAAATTGTAATTTTAATTGTGTTAGCAATTAAAAACGCAGTTACAATAATTAGTGCAATAACCATTCCAATACTTACCTTTTTAACAACATCAAACACAGTCACCAATTGTTCTACCATACCTTCTCCATATTTTACAACACCGACATGGTCTATTTCCTTTATTTGGTCTGCTGTTTTTTTTATATTCTCAATATCCTTCACTTTCACCTGATAAGTATCTTGAATTGGATTTTCTTCCGCATCATAATTTTCTAAAATGTTTTTAAATATATCAGAAGATTCCATCATTTCTTTTGAAATAGACATCTTATCCTGGAATTCAACAGAAGCTATATTGTCTAAAACATCTATGCTATCTCTTACATCTTCAATCTGTTCCTTTGTGATATCTCTATCTAGAAATACAACAATTGTAACATCTTTTTCTACTAAAGTCGCAAAATTATTTACATTATCAGATAAAATCATTGCCAGTGAAACTACAATCAAAGTAATCGTAATACACGAAATAGAGGCTAACGAAAGAGCAAAATTTCTAAATACGCTTTTAAAAGCATCTCTTATGTTCCTACTTAATATTCTAAATGCTTTCATGTTTATACGTTCCTTTCTCATAGTCTTTTAATATACGTCCTGAATCTAGCAAAATAACTCTCTTTTTCATTTTATCCACAATTTCTGTATCATGTGTTACCATAATAATGGTTGTTCCCATTTCATTGATTGCTTTTAGTACTGACATAATTTCCATGCTTGTATTCTCATCCAAATTTCCTGTTGGTTCATCACAGATAAGAAGCTTTGGTCCATTGATAATCGCTCTTGCAATTGCTACACGTTGTTGTTCCCCTCCAGATAATTCTGTTGGATAATTTTTGGCTTTATGTTTTAAACCAACTAATTCTAAAGCCTTGATTACCTTAGAATGGATTTCTCTTTTTGGAATTCCAAAAACTTCTAAAGCAAAAGCAACATTTTCGTAAACCGTTGACCGATTTAAAAGCTTAAAATCCTGAAATACAACTCCTAATTTTCTACGTAATTTATAGACTTTCCCATTTCGTAGTTTGGCAACATCAATCCCTCCAACAATTATTTTTCCGCTGGTTGGTTTCTCTTCACGATATAACATTTTAATAAGCGTTGATTTTCCACAACCAGTTGAACCAATAATGAAAACAAAATCTCCTTTCTCTATTCGAAGATCTAAATCATAAATGGCAGTCACCCCATTTTTATAACGCTTATTTACGCCTTTCATCCTAATTAAATCCATTTTTCCACCTCTTATTCTCCACCTGCTACTTCATAAGCATCAGTCACTAAGAAAAATGCATTGCTATCAATTTTCTTAATTCCTTCTTTCGCTACAAAATATTCTTTTGTTGGAATAATACACATGATTACTTTTTGTCGATCCCCTGTATATCCACCTCTACCATCTAGCATGGTAACTCCATGACTCAGATAATTTAAAATAAAATTTTTCACTTCAGTTTCATGGTTTGTAATAATATAAAATGCCTTTGACTGACTAATTCCTAATATCACTTTATCTGTCATCATACTAATCAAATAAATTGAAATTACAGAATACATAAATTTTTGAAAACCAAATACAAAAAAGCTGATTCCAACAATAATGCCATCTGTAAAAAACATAGCATTTCCAATTGACATTTTAAAATATTTAGAAACAATTTGATTCAAAATATCTGTTCCGCCTGTTGTAAAGCCGGCTTTAAATATCATACCTAAACCAAATCCACTAATTGCTGCTCCAAATAAAGCAATGACTACTGGTTCTGTGGAACCCAAATGAATCCATCCAACCACTGGCTCAGTAAGTTTTACAAATACAGGATATAATAAAGAACCAATCACTGTATTTGCAGTTCTCTCTTTTCCTAAAAATATCAAGCTTAACAAAAGTAAAAATATAGAACCAATCAGAATGACAAATGATGGATCTAGATGGAACAACTTATTTAGCATAACTGCTACTCCACTTACTCCATATACAACTTGACTAGGAAGTAAAAAAACATTAAAGGCAAATGATACCAAAAATAACCCTGCTAGAAATTCTGCATATCTTACTAATTTATCCTTTGCATAGATAGATTTTATGATATTAGGATCAATTATACTTTCTTTTCTTCTAAAAAACATATTTAGCACCTCTTTAAATTCTCTTCCATAAAGAAATCAATATCACCATCTAATACTTTTCCCACATTGCTGGTTTCAATATTGGTTCTATGATCTTTTACCATTGAATATGGATGCATGACATAGCTTCTAATTTGAGAACCAAAATTGATATCCATTTGTTCTCCTTTTAAGTTTTTCATTTCTTTTTCTCTCTTTTCATGTTCCAATTGATAAAGCTTGTTTTTTAAGATTTCCATAGCCTTTTCTTTGTTTTGAATCTGGCTTCGCTCATTTTGACATGTAACAACAATCTTACTTGGAAAATGTGTAATTCTAACCGCACTATCAGTAGTATTTACCCCTTGCCCACCATTTCCACTACTTCTATAAACATCGATTCTAATATCACTCTCTTTAATTTCAATATCAATATTACTTTGTTCTAAAAATGGGGTCACTTCTACTGAGGCAAAAGATGTATGCCTTCTAGCATTAGAATCAAATGGAGAAATTCTTACTAATCTATGAACTCCGCGTTCATTCTTTAAATAACCAAATGAATGAATACCTCTCACTAAAAATGAAATACTTTTAATTCCAGCCTCTTCTCCAGATTGTTCATAAATGATTTCATAGGCAAAATTTTTTTTATCACACCATCGTGTATACATTCGAAAAAGCATTTCCGCCCAATCACAAGCTTCTGTTCCACCAGCACCACTATGAATTTCTACAATAGAATTCCCCTCATCATATGGGCCATTAAATAATGTTTCTATCTCCAAATTTCTTAATCTTTCTTCCACACTTGTAAGGGAATCTTTTAATTCTTTTTCTACATCATCATCATCTAATTCACACATTTCTAGACAAAGATTAATTTCTAATTGTAAATTTTCTAAATTTTCCACAGAATTTTTTAAATTATTTAATTCGCTTATAATAATTTCACTATATCTTTTATCATCCCAAAAATTAGGTTGCAACATGATTTGCTCTAATTCTTGTATGCGTTTCTTTTTTGTATAAGGGTCAAAGTAACCTCCCTAATTCTTCAATTTTGATTTGATAATTTTCATAAGCATTTTTAAGTTCACTATGTTCCATATTCAATCCTCCTAACTATAACATTATAACATTTTTTATCTAAAATTCCTATGTATTTTAAAAATAAATCGAGTAGAGAGAAATAACTAAATTATTTCGTCCCTCTCACACCACCACAGCA
>CANPBV010000053.1 GCA_947572405.1 uncultured Mycoplasmatota bacterium
TATCAAACTATTTTTTTTTATCCTCATTTTGTAACTATTTTGATACAAATATTCAAACAATTTAATTACCACTCCGCATTAAATAACAGCTAAAAAAACCAATATTTTGAAAACCAGTTAGACCTCAAACTGGTATTATTCAGAAATCATTAACAGCCTTTTTGGCCTTCTTACAAATTAATTCCATATTTGATATAACTCTTCCATTATTTACTCTCTTGTTAAAACTGAAAAAGAAATAGAATATATACTAATCGATTGATTAATAAGGTTTGTATCCTCTATCCCAAATTACTGTTCCATCTACTTCAATTCTCCAAATATGTGCCCAATTTTCATAAACATGTGTATCTTCTACTGCCCTTCCAAGTTGCCCATGCCAACATTCACTAGTAACAGTAACAGCCCCCGATGAAGCGTGTTCATTACACGCAGCATCTAACCAATTAATGGTTGAAGAACCCGTACCATTCATGTCTTTCACTTCATAGGTAACTTGATATGCACCTGGAATTTTAATGAATACACTTGAAGCTCCTCCACCATCTATTTTGCAACTAGTTCGCAGAAACATTGAAATTACATCTTCATAAGGATGTACTCCCCAGCTGTCTATAGGACAATTATTATTTTCTATAATAAATCCAACTATAGGATATAGTTTCTTCGTAACACAGGATGTATTTCCAGCCATATCTTTAACCCAAACATCAGTTAAGCCCTCACCATCATAGATATGTTCTACAGTTTGCGTATTTCCGTCAATTCCTATCCATGGGCCTGTCGCTTCAGAACATCCAGTTGTAGAATTGATACTAAACTCCCGCAAATGATTATTATCAGTCGCGGTAAATCGAACTTTCACCCTGTCTAAGTAGTCAATCGCACTTAATTGTTCTATTGCTGGTCTTACCTTATCGATATTTGCTGTCCTACTAATTGATGTACTGACATTTTCTGCATTGTCTACTGCCCTAAAATATCTTATATGGGTTCCCTCTGTTGACATTACATATAAAGGATTACTACTGTCATAGACATAATCATACCATGTCTGATTATCTACTGATATTTGATATTTTGCTACTCCACTTAAATTATCTGTACTTCCTGAAGGACCTTCACTTGAATTACATTTTCCAAGCGCATATACATTATTATTTGTCCATGTTCCCTGCACATACTTTCCACAATATTCAATTAGAAATTCCATCGTTGTTGGAGCACTTGGAGAGGATTTATCTATATTTGCTGTCCTACTAATTGATGTACTTACATTTCCTGCATTATCGATTGCTCTAAAGTATCTTATATGAGTTCCTTCCGTTGACATTACATATAAAGGATTTACTCCATCATAGGCATAATCATGCCATGTCTGATTATCTACTGATATTTGATATTTTGCTACTCCACTTAAATTATCTGTACTTCCTGAAGGACCTTCACTTGAATTACATTTTCCAAGCGCATATACATTATTATTTGTCCATGTTCCCTGCACATACTTTCCACAATATTCAATCAAAAATTCCATTGTTGGTGGAGCACTTGGTGGTGTTACATCGATATAATATGTTCCACTATTAACTGCACTACTGTTTCCATATTGATCTGCACCAGTTAACCTGATTGAATAGGTTCCATCTGTATTAAGGGGAATATTTACTTGTCCACTTTTTCCTGATACTGTTACATTTTTGATTCCTTGCGTTTCGTTATCTTTTATTACTTCATAACTAAATTCACTAATGTTACTATTGTCTGTTATATATGCTGTTATCGTTTGGGCTTTTGTCCATACATTACTTCCAGCATTACTAAAGTTTAATATTGGTCCATCTGCTTCTACTACTGTAAATGTTCGTACCCTTACTGTTTCATTTCCTGCTTCATCTATAGCTGTATACGTAATTGTTTGATTTCCTACTACTGCACTTAATCCTCCTGTATAAGTTACGGTTGGAGCATTTCCACTATTATCTGTTGCTGTTACTCCTGTCATTAAGTCATATCCTGTTACTTCTGTTACTTTTATTGTTACATCCTCAAATGTTATAACAGGTCCTGTTTGATCGATCCGATAAGTTTTACTTAGCTCATTTCTGTGTCCATGATCATCGGTTACTGTTACTTTAACTTTGATTTCTCCTGTTTGATTTAATACTATTATTTTACTTAATCCTCTTACTTCTATCGGATCTTCTTCATTGATTTGATATGTAAATCCTTCTACTTTATTTGGTTTTATCCCTGATACATTGATTAAGATCTCTTGTTCTTTTACATAATTTGCGTCTGGTTCTGTCATTGTGATCACTGGGGTTATATTTGAAATGATAACGGTTCTTATTACACTTACTGTCTTTTCATTAGAACTTGTTGTATAAATAACTTTGTAGGTTGCTTCATGACTGGTATCTATACTTTCTACTACCTGTTCTCCCAACTTTATTTCTGTTTTATATTCTAGTTCTTCTCCCAATCTTGTTTTCGCTATGGCTCCTAATTCAGTATAAGGTTCTTCTAATTCTAAATAAATAGTTGCTTCTCCATTTAGTTTTATCATTGGTTCTGATTTATCTAGTTTTGGTATTTCTCCTGTTTCATTTGGTTTTATTACAATATCATCTTCTGTTCCACTTGCACAATAATTCTTATTGCATATATTTTCTATATGGATGATCCCATCTCCATCTACATAAAGAAATCCATTTCCATCTATCCTACCATTGATTAGTACTTCTTCATCTCTCATGATTTCATCTACTGTAAGTAAAGTTAAATCCTTTTTTTCATAGAAGTATTCTCTAGGTGCCAGAAAAGAATCTTCAGAATAATCAATTCTTACAGATTCTATTAATCCATTAATACTTCTTTCAAAACTTGCTTTCTCACTTTTTCTAATATTCCCTATTACAAGTGGGCTTACAATTAATGCGATCACTCCTATTATAATAATGACTGCCAACAATTCAATCAAAGTAAACCCTTTTTTTCTACTACACACCATACTAAAACTTCTCATCCCTTCTACTATTGCCACCACTTAGTTACATAAAAGCGCGAAAAATGTTTTTTTGGAAACCATATGGTTACAATTTAGTATATTATATTACCAAATGGATACAATGTCAATAGGTGGTAGTTATGCATTTCAAGAGAATTAAAAATTTGCGCGAAGACCATGACTTTACGCAACAATACGTCGCTACCTATTTAAATATCCACAGAGTTGTTTATAGTAGATACGAAAATGGGGTCCGAGAAATACCAATTTCTTGCCTTATTAATTTATCGAAACTTTACAATGTTTCTGTAGACTATTTAGTAGAAGGTGGCACAGATAATGATAAAATTTTTATAAAACCTAAAACGGGAAAATAATATTTCCCTTTTCTATTTTATAGGAATTCAAACTTTTTAAAATTTTGCATTCCTTCATAATATTCCCATACTTGTGCGAAAAAAAGAACATTTTTTGATTTTTATCATTCAATGTTCTTTTTTGACAACTATTTTACAATTTCTAAGTTTTTTTTCACTTGATATGCAGCTAGACTTGCTTCTCCTATTGCTGTTGTTAATTGATATAATTCTTTTTTTATAACATCCCCACAAGCATAAATTCCTGAAATATTTGTTTCCATTTTGGAATCTACAACAATATATTGGTTATCTAATATTAAATTTAAGCTTTGTAAGAAATTCGTATCTGGTTCATATCCAATATATATAAATAACCCTCGAATATTTAGTTCTTTTATCTCTTCCTGTTCTACTAATTTTATTCCTACTAATCTATTTTCTTTTTCTACTAATTCCTTTACCACGGCATTGTAGTGTATCTGTATATTATTCTTTTCCATTACTCTTTGCTGGACTATTTTATCTGCTCTTAATTGATCCCCACGATATAAAATATCCACTTTTTCACAAATATCAGAAAGAAATAAAGCTTCTTCTAATGCACTATTCCCCCCACCTACAATAGCAACTCGCTCATTTTTATAAAACATTCCATCACAAGTCGCGCACCAACTAATTCCCCTCCCCACTAATTCATTTTCTTTCAAAATTCCTAGTTTTTTTGGTTTTCTTCCGGTTGCAATAATAATCGCTTTTGTCTCGATTTTTTCAGTCTCTGTATAAATAATCTTAGTTTTTCCTAAATCTTCTATTTTTATGACATTACCATACTGATAAGTGATTCCTAGATTTGTTATTTGGGAAAATATATGAAGCGCCAAAGAAGCTCCATCTATATTGGAAAAACCAGGATAATTTTCCACATTGGGAGTTTGCGTAATTTGCCCACCTGGGGCACTCTTTTCTAACAATAACACATTTAAATTATATCTCTTTAAATAAATAGCAGAAGTCATTCCTGCTACTCCTGCTCCTATTACAACACAATCAAAATAAGACATGTTCTACATTCTCCTTATCATTATATCGATTTTCAAACTTGGATCCTCTATGGCAAATCAATATATAAAGAATCCCTATTATAATCATACCAATAGATACAATTTGGGCCATTTTTAAATTCCCAAGCATCAAACTGTCTGTTCTAAACCCCTCTATAAAGAATCGCCCTATTCCATACCAGATCAAATAAAAGCTAGTTAAATTACCAATTTTTAAGTATGGCCACTTTCTAATAAAGAGCGCTAAAGCGAAACCTATGAAACACCAAATGGATTCATAAAGAAAGGTTGGTTGATAATATACTCCATTGATATGCATTCCCTCTCTAATAAATTCAGGTAGCCACTTTAAAGCTTCTAAAGAAGTGACTGCCCCATGAGCTTCCCCGTTAAAAAAATTCCCCCATCTTCCAATAGCCTGACCTAATAATAGACTCACCACTATAATATCTACAAGTCTTCTAGTATTTATTTTATACTTCCTAGCGTACAATATTACAAAAATTAAACCAGCAATGATTCCCCCATGAATGGCTAGTCCACCTTCCCATACTTTAAAAATATCAATGAGGTGAGTTCCATAATCGTTCCAGTGAAAGGCTACAAAGTATAATCTTGCCCCAATAAGCGCAATTGGAATAATAAAGAAAAATAAATTGACTACAAAATCTTCTGGAATCTTCCATTTTTTAGATTCTTTTAAGGCTAGAGTTCCGCTTATTAAAATTGCGACAAACATAATCACTGAATACCAATATATTTTAATAACTCCTAAATCTAATAATACTGCATTCATGTTATCCCTCTTTCTTTACCAATGGTTTTATGACATAGTCAGTCACTAATTCATTCATAATAGAGATCAATACTGCTATTACGAACGACATCCATAATCCATGAATTTCAAAATGACTACCTAATATCCAATCTACCATATTTAAAATCAAAACGTTAATAAATGGATAAAAAAGTCCCAATGTTAAACCAGTTATTGGAATCGTCAACCATACTAAAAATGGCTTTACGGTTCTATTTAATCCATAAATAATAATAGCTGCTAATAACCCCCAAAATCCATAATATGAATTATCTATAGAAATTGTTTTATTAAAAAGAACAGACACACTAATTAAGATTAAACTATATGCAAGCATATGCAATACCCATTCTAATATAAGGGGAACTTTTGATTTTTTTCTTGGCATTGTTGACCATCTCCAATTCTATTATAGCATAATATTATGAAATCTCTAAATAAAAATTGGCAAGTTAAATTTGAATCATTGTTTTATAAAATGAGAAACATTATTTCATTTCTCCTTTTAATTCAAATAAAATATCCCTTAATTCAGTTGCCCTTTCAAAATCAAGATTTTTAGCAGCTTCCCTCATCTCTGTTTCTACATTTGTAATTAAGTTATGTAATTCTTGTTTACTTAATTTTTCAGGTTTCTTTTCTTTTACTTCTTGATTATTGGAAATAAGCTCTCTAATTTCTTTTATAATTGTTTTAGGTATAATATGATGCTCTTCGTTATATTTTTCTTGAATTGAACGTCTTCTTTCCGTTTCTTTAATAGCATAATCCATCGCTTCACTATAATGATCTGCATACATAATAACTTTGCCATTTGCATTTCTAGCAGCTCTTCCTATTGTTTGAATTAAACTTCTTTCGCTTCTTAAGAATCCTTGTTTGTCTGCATCCATAATGGCAACTAAGCTTACCTCTGGAATATCAATTCCTTCTCTAAGTAAATTAATTCCAACCACTACATCATATTTTCCTAACCTTAAATCTCTAATAATGCGAAGGCGTTCTAAGGTCTTTATTTCACTATGTAAATAGGCAACTTTAATATCTAACTTTTTCAAGTAGTCAGTCAATTCTTCTGCCATACGAATGGTTAAGGTTGTAATCAAGGTTCTTTCATTTTTTTCAATTTGTTTATGAATCTCTTCTACCAAGTTATCAATTTGGCCAATTGTTTTTCGTACTTCAATGGTAGGATCTAATAAGCCAGTAGGACGAATAATTTGTTCTATTATTTTCCCATCATTTTTTTCCCGTTCATAATCTCCTGGGGTGGCTGATACATAAATGGCTTGAGAAATTTTATTTTCAAATTCACTAAATCTAAGTGGTCTATTATCCATAGCTGATGGCAAACGAAAGCCATAATCAACTAATACTTGTTTTCTCGCTTGGTCTCCATTAAACATTCCACGTACTTGTGGTATTGTTACGTGTGATTCATCTATCACAAGTAGATAATCATCTCCAAAAAAGTCAATTAATGTAGTTGGAGTCTCTCCTGGAGCTTTTAAAGCCAAATGTCTTGAATAATTTTCTACTCCTCTACAAACTCCAGTTTCTGAGAGCATTTCTATATCATAGTTCGTTCTCTCCATTAATCGTTGATACTCTAACAGTTTATTTTCTTTTTTAAAATTTTCTAATCTTTCTTCCAATTCTTTTTTTATATTTACAACAGCTAATTTTAATTTTTCTTCACTGGTTACAAAATGACTAGCAGGAAAGATACTAACACTTTTTTTCTTTGATAAAACAACTCCTGTTAATGTATCAAATTCAGTAATTCCGTCTACCTCATCCCCGAAAAAATCAACCCTAATTCCCTTTCCATGTTGGCTGACTGGAATGATTTCCAATATATCCCCCCGTACTCTAAAACTTCCCCTTTTCAAATCTAAGTTACTTCTCTCATAAAGCATATCGACTAATTTTTCAATAATAGAGTTTCGATCGATTTGTTGTCCTGAGAAAATAGTTAACATCTTATTTTTATATTCTTCTATTTCTCCTATTCCATAAATACAAGATACAGAAGCAACTACAATCACATCATCGAAATTAAGTAATGAGGATGTTGCAGCATGTCTTAATTCATCAATCTCATCATTGATAGAGGCATCTTTTTCAATATAGATATCTGTCTTTGCTACATAAGCTTCTGGCTGATAATAATCATAGTAGCTAACAAAATATTCGACGTGATTTTCTGGAAACAATTCTTTGAGTTCAGAGTATAGCTGTCCTGCTAGAGTTTTGTTGTGAGCAAGGACTAAAGTTTTCTTCCCAGTTTGAGCGATTACATTCGCGATTGTAAAAGTTTTCCCAGTACCTGTTGCACCAAGTAAAACCTGATGTTTCTTGCCTTTTTCAACTCCTTCAACCAGTGCTTTTATTGCTTCTGGCTGGTCTCCATTTGGTTCAAATTTTGATACTAATTTATACATAAAATTTCCTCCTTTTTTATAAAATCTTTTCCACGAATTTTTAACCTATTTTAGTCTAAAAAACGCATTACACGAATTTTTTTTGAAAAAAGTCACAAACTCGTTTTTCACTACTATATAACACCAAATAATATGAAACAACATTAAACGTTTTTTTTAACTATTTCGTAATATCATTTTTCGCCTTTTATTTCAACGAATCATAATGAACACAATTTATGATACATCTCTTTTAATTTTATACTGTACAAAAACTATTATTAAATTTATCAAAATAATGTCGATTTCTAAATTCGTGTAATCCAAAATGCAATCTTCTATATATTTTTTAGTATAACAATTTCAAGAAATGATTCTAGCTCTTCTAAACAATCATATTTTTCCCTGAATTTGTAACTATATAATTATCTTCCATAAACTATTAATTTATAAATTTTAATTTTGATTAAAAATTGCTAATATTTTATCAACATCTACATAATATAATTCATTTAATTGATTTAATCTTACAAACTTAGGAACATTATATGGTAAAAATAAATCTATTGTTTCAAAAACATTTCCCTTTTCATCAATCATTTCTAGAACATAAGAGGAACCGATATATACTATGTTTTCACCATCTTCAATGGTTTTACCAGACATAATAATATCTACAATTTCATTAATTTCATTTTCATTTCTAATCGTTTTCATGACTTCTGTTGATTTTGCTGTTTTTACATTTATTTTTTTTGTATTCTTTAAATCATCTTTTATCATAATAATCCCTTCTTTATTGGATGATAGACTCTTGTTAAAACATCCCGATATTATAAAGCAAGACAGAAGTATTAATATTACAATATTACAATTTCTCATTACTATATTCCCCCTCTCATTGTAGATAAAATTTTAACTCTTTTTTCACTACCCAGATATTATTATATAAAATGTCATAGAAAAATGAAAGAACTATTAGCTTCAATTTAGAAATAAGAATCATTATAACTGTTCACATTCTATATTTGCCTGTTTTCCAAAGATTACGCAGATTATTTACACCCTAATATATGGATTTGGAAAAAAGTTATCTAATCATATTCCTATATTATAAAAAATTTAAAAGAGGTGAATATTTTCAAAACATTCTTGCGTTTTTAATCCTAAAAAATATAGATTATGGATGAATTACAAAAATTCATTTTGATGAAATTCGTAAAAGAATTTATCATAGTTATAATAGTTGGAATTTAAAATATGTATTTTAGAAAATATATTGAAAAAAGTAAAAAAAAATAATATAATTTTATAAGAAATAGGAGATGAACAAGTAAAGTTGCTTTTATACAGATTATTATCATAATATATTTTTTTAATAATCGTATTTTGTGAGGTTAAAGTGAAATATAAAAAGGTTTCTAAATATTTATGATGTAGCTAGAGAAAGTGTGGAAGTCCAACTCTTTCATGATAAATCATATATAAATGTTGAAAGGATAAAATCTACATCTCCTATTGCTATTTTATATTTTTAAAAAATTAGAAAGAAGGAAAATAAAATGAAATTAAAAAATTTAATGCTAGGATTTATATCAGTTTTATGTGTACTCTGTTTTATTACAGGATGCTCTAAAGAAGAATCAGATGAAAATAATAAGGAAAAAGTCAAAGCAAATTGTTCCGTAGTAGAATGTATGAAAAAAATTGAGGTCACAAATACTGTAGAAGAAATTAATGACATCATAGGCTTTGAATCAACTATAGATGCCATGATTGGAAGTGATCCAGTTTGGAAGTTTGATTCTAAAAATTGGATAAGTTTCAAAAATTTTGGCAATAATGATATTACGATTCAAGCAACAATTGATAAAGAAAGTCTAAAAAATGACAATATAAAACTACCATTATCAAGTGAGTTGCAAACGGATTTAAATAATGGTTCATTCACTTATGAAGAATTTGTTAAAAAAGTTGGTGGTGAAGGCACATTAACAAGTATATCAAAAGGTTCACGCAATTATACATGGGTAGATAAAACAGGTCAAAGATTAAGTGCAACTTTTAACAATGAAAGTGGAAAATGTACTGTTGCTAGTTATAGATAGCAAAAATCATAAATATGCAAGTAGATAATCATTTCCAAGAATCATAAGTATACTTTATAAAAATGAGGGACATATCAGTGATGATATTTATGAGTTGCTTTGATTTAAGAGTGGTACACAGGCAAATGGAAATCATCATCTAATTGATTAGGAATACATAGAAAAAAGTTAGTAATGGTAAATGAAAATAATTATGCTAGAAAATTATTTTGAACCAGCAGGGGGACCTTTTTGTTCATAGTTAGAGGAAATTAGTAGTTGTTTAAGTACTTGCAGTAAAAGAAACTTATTAGATAAAATGGAAGAATATTATGATACTAATTATGGAACCGATAAAAAGAGAAGTGGATATTTAAAATGAACATTTTTTAAAATTTTTAATCAATGATAAAAAATTAATTGAAACAAAAATTAGTTTCAAACTGTTTAGAAAATGGTATATTCAAAATAAATATACTATTTTTTTATCTTGATTTTTATATTCCCTCAAAAAATTATTGGCTATTTAAAAAATAGATATCAATTTAGTGATTTTTATTTATTACTGATTATAATAAATCATCTAAATAACCAAAAAAGATTTACTAGATTCCCCACTTCTATAAAATGTAACATTCTAATTCTATAAATAGTGAGTTGTTATTAAAAAAGTGGGGGTCGTATTATGACACTTTAAAAGAGGAAGTAGAATCAAAAAAAAATTATGAATTATTATTATCCATTGATGATAGAATTAAAGTGTTATCTGTCGAAAGCAGTCAGATATTAAAAGCATTCTTCATTTTGGCAATTCACTTTCCATTCATTCAAAGTGTATTCCTGATGAATCGCCGAGATTAATGGGGAGTGATACCCATGATAAAAATTAGTCACATTGTAGATAAAATTATATACGGAAGTGCCTAGTAGAAAAAAGAAAAGATCTTTATTTGGTCAGTCCAGAATTAACGCTTGCTAAAAAGAAGAAAAGAATTTATAAAAATTATATAAGAAATTTAAGATTTGAATTTTTATGTATAAAGATAATATTGAAACTATTTTATGCAAAAAGAACCTTATTTTTAATGTTGAGTGCCGTTATTTTGGTAGATTTATCAGCATGATTTTTAATAATTTATCTGTTAATAAAAAGTAATATTTTTATAAAATATAATATTCTTTAAAGAGGAATTCAAAAAGTATAATCGAGTAGAGAGAAATAACTAAATTATTTCGTCCCTCTCACACCACCACAG
>CANPBV010000054.1 GCA_947572405.1 uncultured Mycoplasmatota bacterium
ATGAGTTTGCATATTGTTAATTCTTACAATGGTATGACTTTCCTATTATATAAAAGAAAAAGAAACTTTCGTTTCTTATTTACATGTTACGCCTTCATTTTTAATTGTACAACTGAACCCATTTACTTGGATTTCATCACCTTCTACAGTGTCCAAAATTTTACCATCAGATCCAATAATAAAATATGAAGTATCTGACGTAGTAGGTCCTCCTGGAACAGTTCCACTAAATTTTACTTTAATTGGGCCTTCACTACCTACCTGCTGATCTCCTTTTTTCAACGTACCTGTTGCTTCATCTTCCTTGTAATGATAAACTTTACATTCTGATTTATCACATTCTACATAGGCTGGCAAAGCCATTTTTTGTGTATCTAATAATGACTCCATATATGTAGTTTTAGTAGCTGACATTACTCCATATAAACTATCTTGAGCAGCTGACCTTCTAGCTTTTTCAATAATTTGAAGTACAATTGGTGTTGCTATTAATGCAATGATAGCCAAAATTACAATAACTGCCAAAAGTTCAATTAAAGTAAAACCTTTTTTATTATTTCGCATTTTCTTACCTCCTCTATCCTACATTTTTAGTATAACAAGAATTCTTATTTTAATCAACAAAATTCATTTTTTTAAGCAAAATTTTTTTTCTTCTATTTTTAGTTTTCTATTTTTCTGTTCAAAAATAAGCATTTTTTCTATTATCATTATTGTCATTATTTTACAATTTTATGAAAATAAAATTAAAAATTTTAAATATTTTGTAATTTCTATTCATTTTTTTATTTCACTCATTTAAGTAAGCAATTCCTTTTGATAAATTAAATAACTATATATTCCTGATAGTTTCCAAATTCTCCTTGGCCTACATTGAAACAGGAAAAATATTACTCATATATGTTATTATTTTGAATTCCTATAATCTATTATTACTTAATTTTGAAACATAAAAAAGTATTTAACAAGACGTAAATACTCTCCTATCTTCATTATAAACACATAAATGAGAATCCATAGCTAAATTTTTAGGAAATATAGTGCCATCTTTTTCTATGACAATACTTCCACTGCTTGGAGCTTGTCCTTTAAAAATTAATTGATAAGTGACTGGTTTTTCTTCTTTTAATATCGCTATGCCTGCTTCTTTTGTTGTCATTGCAATTGTTGCTTCACAATCTTTTTTATTGCAAACAAATTCAAGACCATCAGTTGGATAATCAATCTTGTCATCTTCCATTGACGATGTATAAAAATATCTGGCTGCTTCCATTACCTCATTTGCTAATCTTGTTCTAGTTTTTCCATTTTGTCTATCAATTACACCTATTATAATAGGCGTAATAATTAAAGCTATCAGCCCTAAAACTACAACTACCGCCAATAAATCCATGAAAGCCAAATCTTTTCTTTTCATCTTACCCTTCTCCCTATTATAGATATATCAAAAATGTGAAATTTAGTCAATCACTTAAGATAAAAATGACAATACGTCCTGTACCGTTTTACCAAATTCTTCAAAGTTCACCATAAACCATTCAACTGGCATTTGATGATTAAACCATGTATATTGTCGTTTGGCATATTTTCTACAATTTTGTTTTATGGTTTCTTTTGCCTCTTCTAAGGAACAACTTCCCTCAAAATAGGGAAATAATTCTTTATAACCAATCGGAGTTAAGACTGCTTTACTTCTAATATTGGAGTCAAAAAGTTGCTTGGCTTCTTCTAATAATCCTTGATCAAACATAATATTAGTTCTTTGATTAATTCTTTCATATAAAAGTTCTCTATTACAAGTTAATCCTATCAATCTACAAGGATATAAAAGTGTATTGGTTTTCTCTTTTGAACTAGGTGTTTTTCCTGTTTCTTTGTAAAAGTTAATTGCCCTGATCATTCTTTTTCGATTATTTAGATGTATTTCAGTATTTGGATCTATCTCTAATAATTTCGAAAATAAAATAGGGGTTTCTATATCTTCATATTGTTCATTATATGTACCATCTACAAATTGATAATCATAAAGTGCAGCTTTAATATATAAACCTGTACCTCCAACTAAAATGGGGATTTTTCCCTTGTCTAATATTTCTTCGATTTTGTTTCTACAATCCCTTTGATAATCATAAACCGTATAATCTTCTGTAATGTCTTTAAAATCGAATAAATGATGTGGAATATTTTCCTTTTCTTCTTCTGTTATTTTTGCTGTTGCGATATCTAGTCCTTTATAAACTTGCGTACTATCAGCGTTAATGATTTCACCATTTAATATTTTCGCAAGTTCAATACTCAGTTTTGTTTTTCCTACTGCAGTGGGTCCTACAATTACAATTACCATTTTACACCTCCTAAAATTCTATATTCGCTCTAATAAAACAGTCTTCCAATTCTGCCAAAAAACATTTCTTTAATTTTTGATATCCTACCTTACTTAAAATTATTTTTCCGTCTTTCATACGAACAGATATTCCAATTGCTTTTAAAAATTCTTCAATTTTAATGTTTTCAGGATGATCAATCAAATAGCAAAAAGAACGAATTAATTTTGGCTCTTTTAAAATCTGCCCATGAATATAACTGGCTAAGATAATACTATATAAATATCGTTTATGAAAAGGAAGCGATAAACTTCCGATTGATAAAATATCATCCATCATAATTTGACAGTTTTTTGGAAGCATTTCCTCATTGGAAATATTATGTACCTTTAATTCATTTATAAAGCTTTCTAAACCTAAAGAACACTTTTTTTGATAAAGTTCAATTAACTTTAATTCCATAATCATATGAACCGTAAAAATATTGGCATAAATAAAGCGGTTCATCTTTTGATAATATGGTTCTTTATTTTTATATTTTAAACTCTCTAAATAATCCTGAAATAAAAATTCTGCTAAAATAGTAAAGGTATCCACAAAATAATCATTCTCTTTTTTTAATACCCCATTTTTATTCATCCAATACTTGAAAAATATATGTATAAAGTCAAAACTATCTTTCAAATTATAAGAAGCTGTAACCTCATATTCATATGTTTCCTTTTTCCTTTTTTTTGTTTTTTGAAAAACAATTTTGTTATATTTTAATGCATAATCAAATTCCTCTGCATATTTTAAATCAATAGATGCTAAAAAGCCAAGCACATAATTTAATGTATCTGACTTAATAATATAATCTTTAAAAGGATAGAAATCAATATTTAGGTTATACCGATTATTTACAAAAATAAAAGCAAAATCTTCTATTAACTTTAATTCTTTTAATGAAGAAGAATTACTATTTAAATAAGTCTCTACAATTTTCTCTAACACAAAGTCACCTATTTAATAAACATACTGTCTCCGAAAGAAAAGAATCGGTATTCTTTTTCTATAGCTTCCTTATAAGCATTTAGTATATGTTCTTTTCCAGCTAAAGCACTTACTAGCATTACTAAAGTAGATTTTGGAAGATGAAAATTAGTAATTAAATGATCAATTGCCTTAAATTGATATCCAGGATAAATAAAAATATCTGTCCAACCACTACATTCTTTAAATACACCATAAAGAGATATAATCGATTCTAACGTTCTCGTTGTTGTTGTTCCAACACTAATAATAGGTCTTTTTTCTTGCTTTGCTTTCATTAAAATTTCGGCTGTTTCTTTACTCATTTGATAAAACTCGCTATGCATTTTATGAGATGTTACATCTTCAACGTTAACTGGTCTAAATGTTCCAAGTCCAACATGTAAGGTGATAGGAACTACAATAACGCCTTTTTCTTTTATTTTTTCTAACAAACCTTCTGTAAAGTGAAGTCCTGCGGTTGGAGCAGCTGCACTTCCTAAGTTTTTTGCATACACAGTTTGATAACGATCTTTTTCTGTTAACTTTTCATGAATATAAGGAGGTAATGGCATTTCACCAAGCTGATCTAATATTTCATATAAAATACCTTGATAACAGAACTTCATGAAACGAATGCCTTCTTCTTCTATCCCGACACATTCGGCTTTTAATAAACCATTTCCAAAAGAAATAATTGTCCCTTCTTTTATTCTTTTAGCAGGTTTAGAAAGACACTGCCAAATATCATTTCCGGTATCTTTTAACATTAATAATTCAATGACAGCTCCTGTTCCTTCTTTTTCTCCATAAAGACGAGCTGGAATCACTTTGGTATCATTCACTACCAATACATCGCCTTCATTTAAATAATCTAAAATATCTGAAAAAACATGGTGTTCTATCTCTCCTGTTCGTTTATCCAAAACGAGCAATTTTGAAGCATCTCTTTTTTGAAGGGGCGTTTGCGCTATTAAATATTCTGGCAATTCATAATTAAAGTCCTCTGTTTTCATTAAGTCACACTCCTTTTATATAATTCCGTTGACTGGTATGATTTTATAAGTTTTAAAATCTGTTTTTTCAAAGTTGCAATTTCAGTTTCTTTTTTTAAATCTTTTAAAGTGCTTTCTATTTTTCTACACAAAAAATGAAAAACCCTTTTTATTCTTTCCGGATCAATCCGATATTGATTCACTAAAGATGAATGATAATCAATCATTAATGCATGTTCAAAAATTTTCTGCATCCATTTTTCATCCGATAATAGATGTAAAAATGGTAGATTTCCTATATTCTTTTCCGTAATTGAATCACATACTAAACGTAATAATGGAGAGGAATATGTAACCATCTTTTTAGGAAACAAATGAACCAAGTGACAATAAATAAATTCCCTTTTCAATTTTTGTTCTTGAGAGGCCAAATCAGAATTTAAATAAGAAAATGTATTAACAAAGAATAAAGCTTCTTCCAAAGTAAGCTGGTTTTTGAATTGTTCTATTTCTTCCAAGATAAGGGCTTCCATTGAATTTTTCTTTACTGGTATCCCATATATCATTTTATATTTAGAGCTAATCTTTTCATAAATGGGAGTTATAATTACTTCTATTTTTAACTGCTTCATAAATACTACTCAATGCTATCGGGACATGGTATTCCCAAATGTTCATACGCCTTTCTAGTAACCATTCTACCACGACTGGTCCGTTTTAAAAACCCATGTTGTAATAAATATGGTTCATAAACATCTTCAATGGTTGTTTGTTCTTCTCCAATACTGGAGGCAATCGCTTCTATGCCAACTGGTCCACCATTAAATTTTTCTATAATCGATTTTAGTAAGTGATAGTCTGTATCATCTAATCCCATAGAATCCACTTTCAATCGATTTAAAGCAAGTGCAGTGATTTCTAAATCAATCACACCATCACCCATGACAAGTGCATAATCCCTAACTCGTTTAAATAAACGATTCGCAATACGAGGAGTTCCTCTACTACGGCGTGCTAGTTCTGCTGCTGCCTCTTCATCGATTGGAGAATTTAAAACTTTGCTTGTTCGCTTCACAATTTCCGTTAATTCTTCTACTGTATAATAGTTTAATTTAGAAATAATTCCAAAGCGATCTCTTAATGGTCCTGTTAAATCCCCAGCTCTTGTTGTAGCTCCTACTAATGTAAAAGGAGGTAAATCAATTCTAATATTCCTACTGCTAGAGTCGCTTCCAACAATAATATCAAGGGTAAAATCTTCCATAGCCGAATATAAAATTTCCTCAATAAAGCGTGGAATTCTATGAATTTCATCGACAAATAATACATCTCCTGGCTCTAGACTAGACAAAATAGCCGCTAAATCTCCACTTTTTTCAATAGCTGGGCCACTAGCTGTTTTGATATGGCTTCCAAGTTCATTCGCAATAATATATGCAAGTGTTGTTTTTCCAAGCCCTGGAGGTCCATATAGTAATACATGATCTAATGATTCTTCTCTCATTAAAGCTGCTTTTATAAATATTTTTAAATTTTCTTTTACTTCACTTTGTCCAATATAATCATCCAATGCTTCAGGACGAATATTTTGATCAAATGTATCTTCTTCCAATTGTTCGTTAGTAAGAATTCTCTCTTCCATATTGTACCTCCCTACTTTAATAATAATCTAAGTGCCTCTTTTATTTGTTCTTCTATAGAATTATTTTTGGATACCTTAGGAATAATTTTTTTGATATCGACGGGTTTATAACCTAGAGCCTTTAAGGCTTCTGCGAGCTCATCATTAACAACAATTTCCGCCATTTCCTTATTGCTTACTAGTTTTCCTTTTAAATCCAGTATAATTTGTCTTGCCACTTTATCCCCTATTTTAGGGAATTTTTTTAAATACAGGATGTTTTCTCGTTCAATGGCATCTACTATTCCATTAATAGAGCCCGTTGCTAACATTGGAAGCGCCATTTTACACCCTAATCCTTTTACATTAATTAGCTTTAAAAATAATTCTTTTTCTTCTTTTGCTATAAACCCATATAAGGTCTGTTCGTCTTCCCTAATATATTGATAAAGATATACTTTTACATCTTTTCCGATCTCAAAAGAGTAAGGATTTGCAGTATAAATCAAATATCCAATTCCATTATTTTCAACAACAATAAAGCCACTATCGACATCTGTAACAGTCCCTTTTATATATGCATACATAAATGTTTCCCTCCTATTATACTTTAAAAAGAAAGAGTTTTTCTACCCTTTCTTTGTAATTATTATCTTTTTTTGAAAAATATACGAATGGTATAAAATTCAAATATAGAAACTAAAATAATATAACCCAAAATTAATAAGGTATTAAAAATTCCTGTTGAATATGTATTAATAATTCCAGGGATAGAAGCTGGAATATATTTATTCACAAAATTAGTAAATTCTACAATCTTTAATAATCCTGCAATGCTATGCATTAATCGTAAAAAGATATCTGCAATTATAACAAAATATACAAAACTACTAAATTGTTTAAAGAAAAATACGACGATTCCAATTAATACAACTAAAATAACTAAATCCATAAAATCCCTTCCTACTCTACTTCCGTTTTTGTCACTGTTCCGAAATCTCTATATACAATTTTTATTTTATATGTTTGAATCATTGTTTGGCTATACCCCTGCATTTCTTTTAAATCTAACTCAATTTCTACTATCTGATTATTTTTTTCCACTACTTCTATTGGCATAAAAGTATTATCTGTAATAATGCTTTGATGATAAAGTTCTACAAATTTTGCAGTACTTATCGAATAACCTTTTTTTACAAGTTCATTTGCTTCATAATTGGTTGTATATTCTAGTTTGCTATTTCGTAATACTTCATTCAGAAAGTCAGGTCTTAATTTTAATAAATCATACCCTAATAAAGATGTCTCCTCGATAAAAATTTTGTTATATCCCTCCAAATGGTATAAAAAATTTTGTTCTAAATAATAGGTATCTTCTCCAATTGTTAGTTTTTCATAATCACCATTTCGAATACTATTTAAAATATAGGTTTCCTCATTGATTGTAAAAGTGACCTCCGATTTATAGTTCGACATTGATTTCCAATCACCCGCAGGATTTGATAATTCCTTTTTTGAGGTGCGAGTTCCTCTAACATCAAAAATAGAAAAAACCAAGAGAAAGAACCCCCCCCAAAGAACAAGTTTTACAAGGGCTCTTGTTCTTTTATTCTCTAATAGTTCTTTTACTAATTTTACATACTCATTTTCTTTGATTTTCTTTATCATATCAATCTAATATTTTCCCTACCAAAGCTTCTTTGTTTTCCACACCATGAACAAAATCAATCGCTTTCATTCTTGTTTTTCCTTCCAATTGTACTTCTGTAAATACAACCTCACCATTGCTCACTTTTACTCCAAATCCATCTTTATAAATCGCAGTTATTTGACCATCAAACATTTCTGGAAAATAATTTTCAGTAATATAGCTTCCCCATACTTTTAAAATTTTTCCCTCATATAAACAATAAGCCCCAGGCCAACTATATAATCCCCGAATTAAGTTATGAACTTGTCGTTTGGTCTTACTAAAACTAATTTTTTCATCAATTCTTCTAATTACAAATCCATAGCTTGCTTCACTACTATTCTGTTTGGTCCTAGAGTTAGTACCAGCTATAATAGATGGTAATGTTTCTAATAATAAGTTTCTACCTAATATTGAAAGTTTATTATGTAACGAAGAAGCGGTATCAGATGGTTTTATTGCAATACTTTTTTGTGAAATAATATCTCCTTCATCCATTCCTTCACTCATATACATAATAGTTACACCGGTTTCAGTGGCCCCCTCCATAATGGCTCTATGAATTGGAGCTCCACCACGAAATTTCGGAAGTAAAGAAGCATGTACATTAATACAACCTAATCTTGGTAATTTTAATAATTCAGATGGTAAAATTTGACCATAGGCACAAGTAATAATCAAATCTGGCTGTAATACTCTAATTTCTTCTATTGCCTCTTTAATGTTATTGGGTTGTAATACTAGTACAGTATGTTCTATTCCTACTTTTTTAATTGGAGAAAAAACAATTTTATTTTCTCTTCCTACTTTTTTATCTGGTTGCGTAATAATGGCTCTTACCTGGTAACTCCCTAATATTCCCTTCAGAATAGGAACCGCAAAGTCAGGTGTTCCCATAAAGACAATCTTGACATCTTTTTCAACATTTACTTTTTCTAAATCCATATTATCACCTTTTTCATTTTATCACAATTTATCAAAAAGTACTATAAGCGAATTGGATTTAACTCAATTTCTACCTGTACTTTTTTATGTGCTTGATATCTTTCATAAATAAATTTCAGTGGTTCTATAATATCGATTGTTTTCTTAAATTTAAGAATAATTTGAATATAATAAATATTATTAATTTTTGGCATCATAGCATTGCTAGGACCTAAGATAATAGCCTTACTCCCAACTGTTTCCCTTAAATAAGTCACAATTTTATTTGCTTCTGTTTGACAAGTCGAATAATCTTTTCCATGAATTTTGATTAATCCTAGATTAAAAAATGGTGGATAAGATAATTTTTTGCGGATTCGCATTTCTTCCTCATAAAAACCTTCATAATCATGGTTCTTTGCTTTTAAAATACTATAATGGTCCAAATTAAACCCCTCAATAATGACAGTTCCCTCTAGATCTTTTCGCCCTGCTCTACCCGCCACCTGGCTTAAAAGTGCAAAGGTTCGTTCAGCGCTTCTGAAATCAGGGACATTTAAAGAAGCATCTCCATTCATGACCCCTACTACTGTAACGCGCGGAAAATCAAGTCCCTTGGCTATCATTTGGGTTCCAATTAAAATATCATATTGATAATCTCTAAAAGCTTCTGTTATTTTTTCATGAGTACCTTTTTTAGATGTTGTATCAATATCCATTCGTATAATTCTAGCATTCGGAAATTTTAATTTCGTTTCTTCCTCTAATCGTTCCGTTCCAATCCCCAAAGTAGAAATTTCTTCACTTTTACATTCTGGACAATTGTTCATAACATATTTTGTATAGTTACAGTAATGGCATTTTAAGCGATTCTGTGATTTATGATAAACGAGAGGAATATCACAGTTGGGACATTTTTCTATATATCCACAGACTTTACAAGTGATAACAGTCGAAAAACCTCTACGATTTAATAACAAAATAATTTGTTCCTGCTTCTCTAGTGCTTCTGTTATTTTTTGCATTAAAAGTTTTGAAAATAACCGATTTCCATGTTTTATTTCATCTTTCATATCTACTAAATAAACTTCTGGTAAATGTTTTGAAATTCTCATTTTTAATGTTAATAATTGATAAATTCCACTTTTCGCTCTTGTATAACTTTCTAAAGAAGGGGTAGCACTTCCGAGTACCACTGGACAATGATGATATTTTGCTCTCCATAAAGCGATATCTATTGCGCTATATTTAGGTGTATTTTCTTGCTTGTATGTTTCTGTATGTTCCTCATCAATAACAATAATCCCTAAATTTGTGAATGGTGCGAATATTGCACTTCTAGCACCAATTACAATTGAAACTTCTTTTCGTTCTATTTTTCTCCATTCATCATATTTTTCTCCATTACTAAGACGAGAATGTAAAATCGCAATTTTATTTCCAAAACGATTTCGAAACAAAGCAACAATTTGAGGAGTTAAACTAATTTCTGGAACCAATACAATTGCTTCTTTTTTTTCTTTTAAAACTTCTTCTATGATATTCATATAAACTTCTGTTTTTCCACTTCCTGTTACTCCATGAAGTAAAAAGGGGGTAAAAGTATTTTTACTCGCTAATACAGTATCTACAACATTTTGTTGTTCTTCATTTAGTTTTACTCTTATGGTTTCTACATGAGTTGTTTCATTTAGGCGATATGTTTCCTCTTTTATCTCTTTGATAATATTTTGCTTCAACAATGCATTAAGAGCTGAAACCGAAATATTAGCACATTCTTTTTTCGTTACTTTTTTGTTTTTCAAAATGATATCTAGAATTTGTTTTTGTTTTTCACTTTTTACTTGTGTTTCTTTATTTAATACAATATAAGTTTCATACTTTTTAGGAATCACTGTTCCATTTTTAGCCTTTAAAGCTGTTGGCAACATTGTTTGATAGGCTGAAATTAAATTGCACAAGGTTTTCTTTGAAATATAAATCCCTAATTCTAGCAATTCTTTATTTAATACTGGATATTCATCCACCGCTTTTGTTACTTTCTTTAAAGCATACTCAGGAGGTTCTTGTAATCGATACTTTTTTAATACAAACCCTTCCAAGTCACGATTATTAAATGGAACTAAAACTCTAGAGCCAGCTGTCACGATTTCTTCTAATTCAAAAGGAAGTATATAGGTAAATGTTTGAACAATTTGCCGTGCTTTTATTTCCACTAATACATCTACAACCATAGCAACCTCCATCCTGTTAATATTATAGCAAACATTTGTTTTTATGTAAAGAAACAAACTATTTAAGAACAGGATAAAATTATAAATTGAAGGAATAAAGTGCGATTAAGCCATATAAACAAA
>CANPBV010000055.1 GCA_947572405.1 uncultured Mycoplasmatota bacterium
CAGTTGAGACATTTTCTAAAGTTATTACTTAAGACATTATCATAAATTAATCATATTTATCATAAAAAAAACAAAAAAATTCTTGACATCAATGTATAAAAAATGATACATTATCATAATGTCTTTCTAAAGGACAGCTTGTTAGGAGGAATGAATATGTCAAGACAATATGGAAAAACAATTGTTATTCAAGATGACACATTGATTGGAAAATTTCTAACTGACGGCTATGAAAACTGTACTTTTGTATTTCAAAATTGTACATTTCTTAATTTTGAATTTTATTCTAGAATAAATTCATTAGAATTTTCTAGCGGAAATAGATTTTGTGAAAGAGTTATATTAGATGCAACGAAGATCATAATGAAAGAAGCTGTTAATACGGAAAACTTAGAATCTCTTTCTGTTAATGGTGGCTATTTTAGAATGCCAGACGGAATGAATATGAGAGCATCAGGAGATATTTCAATTAGATCTGATATTCAATCATTTAAAAAAAATCGGATAGAAAGTTTATCCGCTTTAACACTTCAATCATCTACAGGAACAACCCTTTATCAAGATTGTGTCTTTATTGCCCGATATGGGATTAAAATATCAGCCTTAAAGGGAAATCTTAGAATAGAGCATAGTGAAATAGAAGTTACAGATTCTAGGGTAAAAACATTTGAAGAGGATCATTTAAATGGAATTTATCTTTCTTGTTATGGAATAGGAACTCGTATGCATCTGCTTGGAAACGTCATTAAAACAGATGTCTTAGAGATAACACATCCAAATTATATGGTAGTGGCAAATACCGAATTAGATAAAGCAGGAGAATATGGAAGATTTCTTTCTAGGAATCAGGAAAGAAATGGACAAGTAATTAGTCATAGTTATATTGCAGAACAGACAATATTAGATTCATTTTATGACCAAATAGAAGCAGAGAAAGGAAATAAATCAAAGATTTTAAAATTAATTGGCATTGCTTTTAAAAAGTCAGCTTAGGTACTAGTGTATTAAAAAAGTTGTTATTTAGAAGAGTAGGAAGAGGACCCTTTTATAATAAAAGTGGAATTGTTGATACATTTATATTTTGTGTAAAAATGAAGTTGTCTAGATAAACGAAATAATGATTCATCTTTTCCTTTACATTCTAGCATAATATCAATATCTTGATTATAAAAAGAAAGTAGTTCTAAAAAAGAAATAAACTTGTGAGCATCAATAATAAGATTGTGTGCTCTTTTTTCTTTTTTGCTTTTCGACGAGGAAAAATGCATTTTAGGAGGTAACGAAGTACCTTCCCATGTATTTAAAATACGTTCCAGAATTGGTTTTATATCCTTTTTTTCGTGATTACAAAAATGGTGATGATAATCTAGGACCATAGGAATATGTAATGTTTCACATAAATCTAAAGTCTCTTCTGCTGTAAAAGTTTTATCATCATTTTCAAGTAGAATCATTTTTTGAATTTCTTTTGGAAGTTTCAGATAGGTATCACAAAACCGTTTCATAGCACTTTTTTTATCAGGAATACTACTTCCAATATGTAGTACAACATGACCATCGATTTCCATTGCTTGATAGATATTATATTGAAATTCTAACATTTTAATACTTTGCTTTATAATATCAGGATGTATGCTATTTAATACACAAAATTGGTCTGGATGAGAATCTACTCTCATATTATGTTTTTTAATAAAATCTCCTATCTTTTTCCACTTTTTCAAATAAGGCGTAATGTAGTCAAAATGGACCTCTTTATGGGTAGCTAGTGGAATTAAATTGTGACTAAACCTAAAAAAGAAAACTTTATTTTGAAGATTATATTTTAAAACTTGTAATAAATGATCCAAATTGGTGTTAATAATATGGCTTAATTTATATGATTGTTCTTTTTCTTGAAGTTTTAAATAATGGGTATAAGTAATGGTATGATTATAACTAATGTCATCTAATGTTTTTGAAATTGCTACATATCCAAGTCTTATTTTCATAGAATCACCATTTTTAATATGGTTTAAAAAACGTATTCTAATGCATCTTAAAAATACATATACTGTATTAGGTGATACCATGAGTCCAGAAGAAATCAAAAGAGAGATGAAATTAAAACGCAGTAGAAATTTAAAACCACAAAAAGAAAAGAAAAATGTTGGAACTATTATTATGATAAAGCTTTTTATTACAATTTTTTTAACGCTTGGAATTATGATAGGATTAAAGCAATCTAAGGACTTTAAAAAGAACTTTTATGAACAAGTTTATGATACCAATTTTACGTTTGCTTATGTGAATAATGTTTATCAAAAACTATTTGGAAGTCCTATTCCTTTTTCCGAATTTTTAAAAGAACCAGTCAAAGCAACTTTTAAAGAACAACTCGTTTTTAAAACGGAAGAACCCTATAAAGATGGCGTAAAACTTACGGTTGATGATCATTATTTAGTACCAGTCAAAAATAGTGGTCTAGTCGTTTTTATTGGAGAAAAAGAAGGGTATGGAAAAACAGTGATTGTAGAACAAATGAATGGTACTGATTTATGGTATGGTGGTTTAAAAGAAATCAATGTCAAATTATATGATTATGTAGAAGAGGGGAGCCTACTTGGAGAAGTAGAAAAAAACAATTTATTTTTGGTGTTTAAAAAGGAAGGCAAGGTACTGAATTATCAAGAATGTATGTAAGATAGAGGTACATCCCTTTTTTTATGTTGTTTCTTTTTTCGCACTGATAACAGGAAACTTTAAAACCTTTACGCTTTTTATGACAATTTTACTTTTTCATGAACTAGGACATATTTTAGTAGCACGTTATTTTAAATGGCATATAGAGAAAGTAAAGCTTTATCCTTTTGGAGCACTTACGCTATTTGAAGAGCATCTAAATAAGCCGATCAAGGAAGAAATGATGATTGTTCTAGCAGGGCCTTTTTTTCAAATTCTTTTTTATCATTTTTTTTCTAATCTTGATTGGACTCATTTCAAAGAATTTCATTATTGTTTGCTTTATTTTAATTTGCTTCCAATTGTGCCATTAGATGGTTCTAAAATAGTTACACTTATTTATCAATGGTTTGGTTCTTATTGGAAGAGCTTCTACTTTATATTTTATATATCCATTTTGATGCTTCCCATATTATTTTTTCAATTTGGATTTTCTTTGGTATTTATTTTGATTTTAATTACTTTATTTATGGATATCATAGAATTTTTTCAACATCGGAATTTTTGTTTTCAAAAATTTTTGTTAGAACGAATATTATATCGGTTTTCATTTATAAAGCGAAAAACAATTTATGATGGGAACATAAAAAAAATGAAGCGGGATACCAAACATTTATTTTATCAAAATAATCACTTTGTAAGCGAAGAAACGTACTTGCAGAAAATGTTTGACTTTCAAGGAAAGGCGTGGTAAAATCTATAAATGTGTAGAGCCTCACTCTACAACCGCACTGAGATAGGTTTTAAACACAAGCTGTGTACCTTAAAGGCGAGTCTTAGAAAATGTTAGGAGGTTAAAAATGAAAGCAGTAATTGAAACTGGTGGGAAACAATACTATGTTGAAGAAGGAACTGTACTTTATATTGAAAAAATTGATGAGATGAGTGGTTCAAAAATCAAATTTGATAAAGTATTAATGGCAAATGGTGTTGTTGGACATCCATATTTATCAAATGTAGAGGTAACTGGTGAAATTTTAAAACATGGTAAAAGTAAAAAAATAAAAGTATATAAATATAATGCAAAGAAAAATTACCATAAAACTCAAGGTCACCGTCAACCATATACAAAGGTAGAAATTAAAACGATCAAATCTAAATAATTATGATAAAAGTAAATGTAACAAATGATAAAATTAAGGTATTTGGTCATGCTGGATATGAAGAAGTAGGAAAAGATATTGTTTGTGCTTCTGTATCTAGCATTATTACAACAACGATAAATGGAATCATCAGATTAGATGAAAATTCTATTTCTTATGAAGAGCAAGAGGGAATGGTTATAATTGATATTATAAAACATACTTCCATTACTGATACTTTAATTTTAAATATGGTAGAATTACTTAAAGAATTAGAAAAAGTTTATTCTAAATATATAAAAATTTCATAAGAGGAGGTGTTCTGAGTGGAAAAACTAATGCAATTAAATATACAATTATTTGCCCATAAAAAAGGTCAAGGTTCAACAAAAAACGGTCGTGATTCCATTGCCAAAAGATTAGGTGCGAAAGCTGCTGATGGCGAATTTGTAACAGGCGGTTCCATCCTTTATCGTCAAAGAGGAACAAAAGTATATCCAGGAAACAATGTAGGAATTGGTAGTGATGATACCGTTTATGCGAAGGTAGATGGATACGTAAAATTTGAACGTGTTGGCAGAAGTAAAAAGCAAGTAAGTGTTTATCCAAACAGATAAGAACCAATAAGCGTTGCTTTTTGGTTTTTTTAATGATATACTTTAGTTGTATAATAATGGAGGGAGGATAGGACTATGTTCAAATGGTTAAGAAGTCTTTTAATTTGGGGGTAATTAGGTTTAACTTTATTGTTTTATTGTGAAAAACTTTTAGATGGAAATGGTGGTATCTAAAAGTTTTTTCTTTACGTCAAATGACAAAAAAAATTTTTTGAATGATTTGAGATTAAGCTAATATTTGATATAATAAAACTATCATAATTATGGGGTGATTGTATGAATAAAGCTGACCTAGGAAAAAATTGTCTTATTAGTATCAGTGTGATCTTGCTTTACTTTTTTTGGCCAACCATATTAAAAGCATTTTGGGAAACTTTTGGAGGAAGTTCTACAGTAACGCTTGGAATGTTTATTTATAACCTTGTTGGATATGCTATTTTGGTTGGAATTTTAATAGCGATTTATCATAAATCATTAAAAGAAAATTGGATAAGGTTTTGGAAAGATCGAAAAAAAATAGTATCTATTTTAAAATATACTGCTATTCTTTTTGTAGGTGTTTTGATTTGTAACTCTATTTTGAAATATATTTTTGATATAGGGGTCACACAGAACGAAGCCGATTTGTTAGGTCAGTTTGAAAAGTCTCCGATTTGGATACTTCTTATGGTAACGATTTATTATCCAATTGTGGAAGTGATTGTATTTCAGAAAACGATTAGACAAGTAATTCAAAAACCTTGGATATTTATTTTGATAAGTTCTCTTTTCTTTGGATATTTTAACATTGCGTTTTCTAAAATTACATTAGAAGCATTATTAGGAACGTTACCTTATCTATTTTTAAATGCTGTTTTAGCATTTAGCTATTATAAAAGTGATAATATTATGGTACCAATTGGTACAAAAATGTTATATAATTTAATCGTCACAATGATTAGTTTTCTATGATGGAGGAGGAACTTGCATATGCAGTTAGAGATGTTTCAAAGAGGGGCTTTAAAAATGTTAGATAGTAAATTAGAGTCATTAACAGTGCAGGTTGGTGCTATTGCTGGAAATGCAAATAATGCGACGAATTTGAATTATGTGATTATTGGATTGGTAGTAGTTATTATTGTTTTGATAATAATTACATTACTTGGAAATAAGAAGTAGTTAATTTGATAACTATTTTTTTTTTCATTTTTAGTGTATAATAATAGCATTGGAGGTGGAAAGCATGTTTGTAGATGAAGTCACATTGGAATTGTTAGCTGGAAATGGTGGAGATGGCTGTATGGCTTTTCGCCGAGAAAAATATGTTGAAATGGGGGGCCCTTATGGTGGAAATGGTGGAAAAGGATCTGACATTATTTTTGAAGTCGATGAAGGACTAAATACCTTATTAGATTTGCGGTATAAAAGATTAATCAAAGGGGCAAAAGGACAGAATGGTGAAGGAAAGGGAAAACACGGTGCAGGAGCAGAAGATATTGTGATTAAAGTACCTCCTGGAACGGTGGTAACCGATTTAGAAACTGGGTTTGTCATTGCTGATTTAACCCAGAAAAAAGAGCGTGCTGTGATTGCCAAGGGAGGACGTGGTGGACGAGGCAATATTGCTTTTGCTACTCGTTCTAATCCAGCCCCATCATTTGCTGAAAATGGGGAACCTGGAGAACAAAGAAAAGTAAAAGCAGAATTAAAGTTGCTTGCCGATGTTGGATTAGTTGGCCTTCCTAGTGTGGGAAAATCGACTTTTATTTCCAAGATTTCTGCAGCTCGTCCTAAAATAGCAGAGTATCATTTTACAACTTTAAAACCAAATTTAGGGGTTGTGAAAACCAAAGATGGAAGAAGTTTTGTAGTAGCAGATCTTCCAGGATTAATTGAAGGAGCTTCTTTAGGAGAAGGGCTAGGAGATAGGTTTTTAAAGCACATTGAAAGAACAAGAGTTATTGCTCATATTATAGATATGGGTTCTGTAGAAGGTAGAGATCCAATAGAAGATTATCGAATTATTAATCAAGAATTACAAAGTTTTAACGATAAAATGATGGAAAAACCACAAATTGTGATTGCAAATAAAATGGATGTGGAAGGATCTTTAGAAAATTTAAAACGTTTTCAGAAAGAAGTAAATGTCCCTGTTTATCCAATTTCAGCTTTATTGAATCAGGATATTGATGGTGTACTTATGAAACTTGCTGACTTATTAGAAACGATTCCGAAACAACCTCTTTATGAAGAAAATAAATTTGAAAGTCATGTGTTGTATAAGTTTAAAGAAGAAAAACCTTTTTCTATAAAGAACGCTGGAAATGGTGTTTGGATAGTGACTGGAGAAAAAGTAGAAAAATTGCTTCGTATGACCAAATTTAATACAGATGAATCAGCACTTCGTTTTGCGACAAAGCTTCGTAAGATGGGAATTGATGAAGAGCTTCAGAAATTGGGGGCTTTAGAAGGAGATACCATTCGCATTTTAGATTTAGAATTTGAATATAAAGAATAAAAAGGGTAGAAAGGATTTTATGACAGAATTAGAAAAATATCAAAGGTTGTTATCACAAGATTATCCATGTTTCATTGATAAATATTTGGCTTTAGAAATTATGCAGAAGTTAAAGACAAGAGGACAATTTTGTGGAGCCGATTATACAAAATTATTTCCTGTCAGATATCGTTATTCTAGATATGACCATTCTATTGTGAGTGCTTTAATGACATGGCATTTTACCCATTCTAAAAAACAAACAATAGCAGCTTTGTTGCATGATTTAGAAATGCCTGCTTTTAGTCATTGTATTGATTATGTAAAAGGTGATTATGAAAAACAGGAAAGTGCTGAATTAGATTTGAAAGATATTTTACTATCTTCTAGAGCATTATTATCTTGTTTAAAAGAAGATGGAATTTCTGTAACTGATATTATTCCAATCGCACAATATTCAGTTGTCGATATTGGGCGTCCTGGAATTTGTGTAGACCGGTTAGATGGGGTTTTGCACACGAATTTAATTTGGCTACAGACATGGGAATTATCTGATGTAAAAAGGGTATATGATAACATGAAACCTATGATCAATGAAAGTGGAAAAACAGAGATTGGGTTTTCTTCAGTAGAAACAGCAGAGTATTTTTATAAAGGTGCTTATACATATAGTATTGTATTACAACAAAATGAAGATAAATTAATGATGCAATTAATCACTGATGTATTAAAGGGTTTAGTTCAAAATGGATTAATAGGTGTTGAAGATTTTTATCATTTAAGTGAAGAAGAAATTATAAGCGTTATTAAACAAAGTGAGTGGAGTTCTTTATGGGATACTTTGAATCAACTAACACAGATTGAAAGGAGTGAAACTATCCCTGAGAATCCTCTTTATATGATAGAAAGCTTTAAAACAAAAAAGAGATATGTAATCCCTTTATGTGAATATCATGGAAATATTGTAAGATTAAACGCGATTTCAAAATCATGTCAAGATTTATTAACTATTTATGAAAACTATCAAGATTCTAAATATGCTTATATTAAGAAAATTTAAAAATATTATTTTGGATATTCGGAAGATAATTCGCATCGAATTCATAAGTATAATATCCATTTTTAACCGGCTTTATAATTCTCCAAGGTTTTACAACTTTTTTTAGTAGAATTTCATGATTTTTATTGGTAATAATTACTAAAATAGGAATTCTCATAAAAAAGGTATGAATACTGTTACAATGTGGAAAACAAAGCGGTTTTTTGACAGTCTTTTGAAACATAAGACCTAGAAAGCGGGAATGGAAAGAAGTACAATAAATAATCGCATTATTTTTAGTTGACATATTATCACCATGTTTACTATAACATAGAAAAAAATATTTGACAAATATCTTAAAAAAGTATAAACTTAATATAGAGTAATGGGAGGTAAAGAAGTATGAAAGGATTGAATCAAAGAGGTCAAGCATTGGTTGAATATTTATTGATTATTGCAGTGATTAGTGTTGTAGTCATTAGTATTGTAAAATTATTTGGTGGGTATTTGCAAGATTCTATGACAAAATCTTCATGTTCTTTACTAGATAAAGTTTATGTAGAAGGTGCAAAACCAGGTGAAGGTCAATGTGTGGATAAATAAGCGAAAGCTTATTTTTTTCATAGATATTTATCATAATATTCTTCTAAGGTTAAATTTTCTTCATAAATGATTTTCGCAATTTCTGTTCCTACATAGCGGTAATGCCAAGGTTCATATTTAAAACCAGTAATTTTTTCTTTTCCTTTTGGATATCTTAAAATGAATCCATATAGATGGGCATTTTCTTTCATCCAAGGAAATTCTAAAGAATTTTCGAAATCGTCATAATCATCATTGGAACCTGCTACATCAACAGCAAGACCTGTTTGATGTTCTGAATGTCCTGGTTTTGCAGAACATTCTAAGGCATATTTTTCTCCCTTGGTGGTTGTGTAATCTTCAAATAGTTTTTTTTGATAATTAAAATCTCTATAAGTAGAAGTTGCGATAATTCGATATCCTAAAATGGAAGCATCTTTACTTAAATTTTCAAAGGCTTCTTTGGCTTCTTTTCTTAACTGTTTATTTTCATATGCATAGAAGTTAGAAATCGTTTCTAAATCATTGGGAACATAATTTTCATTTAATTGATAGGTTTTATTGACTAGGACAACAAAAGAGTCGGGATTGTCAACTGGTTTGATATTTTTATAAAAACTATTTCCAAACAAATCAATATCTTTGGTATAAAATAATAAAATCAAAATCACAATGACAATATAAATAGCGTATTTAAATGTTTTCTCATTCATAGTAATCACCAATATATTATATGCAGGAAAGAAAAAAATAGGAGCAAGTCCTATTTAATATAGTAAGCATAATATTCTTCATATGTTAGCTGTGAGTTATAAATTGTTGTGGCTGTATCAATTCCTAAATAACGATAATGTCAAGGTTCATATTGATATCCAGTCAATTTTTCTTTTCCTTTTGGGTACCTTAAAATAAATCCATATAAATGGGCATGCGATGTTATCCATTTAAATTCTTTGGTATTTTCAAATGAATCAAGTGATTTTCCAGGACCACTTACAATATCAGCAGCAAGCCCGGTTTGATGTTCTGAGTATCCAGGACGAGCTGAATAGGTATCAGCCAGTTCTTTCCCATCCCTAGCACTATAATTATTGTATAATTTACTTTGTGTTTGATAGCTTCTATATGGAGATGTAATATAAAGAGTTAAGCCTTCTTTTTTGGCATCATCGGCCATTCTTTTAAATGCATCGTAAGCTTCTTTTTGAAGATATTGCTGAACTCCATATTTTGCTTCGATTTGGACCATATTATCTGGTTCATAATCTTTATCAAGAGCATAATATTTATTTACTAAAATCAAAGTATCTTTTTTTAAATCAGCACTTTTTGTATTGGTATAATACTCATAATCTAAATTGCTGTTGACATAAGAAATCGTTGTATTTACTTTTGTATTATGTTCCTCTTGATATTTCATATAACGACTTAAATTTTCTTTTATGAAATATTTTGCTCCAAAAAATTCTTCAATAGATTCGTCATATTTCATGGTGACTGTATCAATATCTTGATTGACAAAAGAAATGACTTTAGGAATTTCAATAGAAGGATTTTCGGATTTATAAGCAATATATCTTTTCAATCTGTTTGGTTCAAAACTTCTATCTTCAAAAAAATCCATAATTTGTTTTGTAATTTCGATATTTTCATCCTGTAAGTTATGATTGACGATCATAATCAAAATACCAAAATCTAAAGTTTCATTTTTTTTGTAAAAATTTAAATATTTAGAAAAATTTGAAATTTGAAAACTTTTTCGTTTGATTATAGGGTGTAAATTCTTGTTTTTTATATAATAGGAAAGTCATACCATTGTAAGAATTAACAATATGCAAACTCAT
>CANPBV010000056.1 GCA_947572405.1 uncultured Mycoplasmatota bacterium
TTTTATCTTAAGATCCTTATAACCATTTCTTCTTTTTTTCATGTTTTTATCCTGTATAATTTCATAACAATTATAGGTAATATTTTCATAAAATACAAAAACAATTGTAGATATTATGTAAAGAAAGCATATAGTAAATTATACGAGGTGATTATATGGGAGTAATAAAATATACTACAAAGGAAAGAGACTTACTCGCAAGACTTATGCGTGCTGAGGCAGTTGGCGAAGGTAATTTAGGAATGCTTATGGTGGGAAATGTAGGTGTAAATAGAGTCTTAGGCAATTGCCTTACTTTTAAAGATATTACAACAATATCTAAAATGATTTATCAAACTCCTGGTGGTTTTGAAGGAAAAAATAGCCCACTATTTTTTAGTAATCCAACAACTCAAGAGAAAAATTTAGCAGATAGAGTCTTAAAAGGAGAATATTATCATCCTGCTACTCATTCCCTTTGGTTTTATGCACCAAGTAGTGGGGCAGCATGCAAAGCAACATGGTGGGACCAAGAAAACGCTGGACGATACAAAAATCATTGCTTCTATAGACCAGTAGCTGGGGCTTGTCCAGAACTATATTAAAAATCCTTTAGATTTTCCCTAAAGGATTTTTTATTCTTGTAATTCCTCTAATTGTTTGCAAAACAGAGGAGCTAACTGGTCTAATTCCTTTTTATCATTTACCTCTACAATGTATAATCTATTATCCTCTTTTTCTTCTTTTACAATAGCTACCTGTTCAGTTACCTCTTCGCCATCAGCAGACAATTGCAATAAATAATCATAAGCATTTCCTTCATAATTTGTTTTTGCAATAACAATATATTTTTCATTATCATCTAAGGTTAAAACGGTATGGAGTTCAATATTCATCATTTTACTATCCCTCCCTTTTCCTTATCTAGTTTATTTATAACCACTAAATCAGATTCCGTTGCACGAATCCAACCCTTTTCAATATCTGGATTTAATTTATCCATAGATGCTACAATAAAATTTCCATTCGCATCACCAGTAGAACAGCCCAAAACAATGTTATAGGTTCCTGGAACCAAATTCATATTCTTTGCTACCATTTCTAAACTTTCACCGTAATCTCCTGTTATATAAATTGGAGTCCCTGTATAATCGAAAATTGCACCTCTTGTGATAAATAATTCTACACCATGTAAATTAGCACTGGTTGCATCTTTTCCATTTTTCCCTGCTATCACATTCATTGGGTCTGAATAAATCTGGGCATTTGCACCTAATTCAATCTTATCTCCAATCGTTGGACTATAGGTAATAGGATCCTCCATATTTTCTTTTGCTTTTTTAGAAACTGATTTCCATTTTTTCAATGTTGATAATAAGAACCCTTTCACTCTTTTCAACTTTTCTAATAAATTTACTTTAGCAGGCTTAATGGACATAACCTGACGACGTTTTTTTGGTGGTCTTTCTATTTCTTCATCATCAAATAAAATTTCCGGTAGCTTAGGTATAATTGCCACTCTTCCTCTTTCTTTAGCACGCTCTGCGAAAATAATTTCTAACTCATTTTTTCCCTTTATATGGTCTCTTGTATGTAAAAGCCGTTCTTTTATAGAAGCTATCAACTCTTCTTTTCTTTTGATTTCCTCTAAACTTTTCAACTGAGAATATATATTGCTATGATCTATTTTGCTAGCAAGAGTTCCATATTTATCTTTTTCTATTACCCCTTCCTGATATAACCTTTCAACTTGGGCAATCCTCGAAGCTACTAAACCCTGAATCGTTTCTGTTCTCTGACGTAAGCTTTCATAATCAGTTATTGAAGCCTGTGATAGTTTCTTTAATAATGAAAGAAATGTTTGTTCTTCTAACTTATCAAGCTCTAACTTTCCCTTTCGAACCCGTTCTTCATACATCGTTATATATTCTTCCGCTCCTGTAGCACTACGTGCTAAAGCCAAATTTTCTAAAAATCTATCTTGCCTTTTTTTTAGTGCCTTTTTCTTATCTTGCACATTTACAAAATTGATTTGATCGATGTTACCCTCATGTAAAATTATTATATATAAGGCTACTATTTCACTATCTAATTGTCCGTAAGAAATTTGTGAATCTTTAAGATCAGTTACTGCTATAGAAGCTTGTTTTTGGTCACTTTCTAACTGTCTTTCTTCTTCTAAGGCATTTTTAATTTTCACTAATTGCGTATCTACTAACTCTAGGTCCTTTGCATAATCTACTGCCTGCCTCTGTGCACTTTTTATGATTGAACGAATATGATCCTGTAAATCATCTGCTACTTTAATTTGGAATATTTTAAAAAATAACCTGTTCAAAGTATGCATTTTATTTTCCATTATCAGAAAAATTTTTTTTCTTTTTTCTCTCTCTTCTTCTATTGTTTTTGCATAGACACTTTCCTCTTTTTGAATTTGAGTTTCAGCCTGTTTGTCTAGTAATGCTTCATATTCTCTCGCAAGTTCTTTTACACGATTACCCACCCTATCAATGCGGGCTTGATCAATCTGTTCTTGCATTCCTAATAAATTCAATTGATCAATATAAGATTCAATTTGTTCTATCAAATAAGTCGCATTTTCCATGACTTTCACCAATCCTCTATTATTTTCATTATAACAAAAAACTTAAAATAAGTAAATTCAAAAATACAGAGCTTTACTCTGCTTTCTGATTTAGTGTCAAGGTTGTTTCTTTTTCCTCTCCATTCCTATTATAAATTATTTTAATGTTATCGCCAATGCTATATTTATACAAATTATATCTAAAATGCGCTACATCAGCAATCCTATCATTGTTTACTTTTAAAATGACATCACCTTCTTGCAAACCTCCCTTTTCTGCGACTGAATTTGGTTCTATATTTACAATAACCGCCCCATATGTAATATCTTTATGTAACGTAATTCCATTTCTATATAAAGCATATGTATTACTTACATCAAGTAAACTTACGCCAACCACAGGTCGCTCAATTTTCTCGCCTTTTTCTAATTTTTCAACCGATGCCATCACTAATTCAATTGGAATCGCAAATCCCATACCCTCAATTTCATCTTCTACTAATTTTAAAGAATTTACCCCAATCACTTCTCCATTGATATTTACAAGGGGTCCTCCACTATTTCCAGGATTTATTGCTGCATCTGTCTGCAATACTGACATTACATAGCTACCATTCCCACTTGCTGATTCTACAGAAACAGTTCTATCTTTTCCAGACAAAATGCCTTTTGTAACAGTTCCTCTATAAGCATTTCCAACTGGAGTTCCCACAGTAAATAAAGTATCTCCAAGTTCCAGCTTACTACTATCCCCTATTTCAGCAATATCCATAACACCATTAATATCCATAGATAAAACTGCAATATCTGCGTATTCATCACTTCCTAAAACTTTAGCATCTACTGACTCTCCATCCATGTTGACTACTTTTACAGAAGTTGCACCTTCTATTACATGATGATTTGTAATCACATAACCTTCTTGGTCATTCTTTTTATAAACAAAGCCACTTCCACTTCCAGTTTGTCTTCCATTTCGATAAGATTCTATTACCACTACCGCATTGTAAATTTTATAGACAGCTTCTTTAATTGAATCTGCTTCCGTAATTGATACAGTTTTTACGGTCTTTTCTATCATTTTTTCTTCTACGGGAAAAAATCGAAGTGTTGCCAAAGTACCAGAAACTCCTACAAAAATTGATAAGATAATTGTAATGATATAAATTATTTTTTGTTTCATTTTTCCTCCTTAGTCCATATCAACAATGTCTCTCCAGTTATCTGGGAAACCTATTTTATTCAGTATTGCATTTAACGGAAGTACTTCTACCTTTCCATCTAACACATCAATTTCATAGCCTAATTCATAAATCAGTTCTCTAAATTCTTCTTCTCTAAGCATTTGCTTCATAATGATAATGAGTGCATACAAATCATTCTTTCCAAAATCATATTCATCTTTTGTTTGACTAATATCTAACATATGATGATATTTATTATCAGGAATCACTCTTTGCGTTCTATGATCATACAAAATATCTTCATGGGCACATAAATTTCTAAAATTTGAAAGCAACGCCAAATAAATTGTTAAAGATTCTATGTCAATATGATATATATCTGCGATAGTTTCTTGGTCTTCTGCTTTTAATATACAATATAATTCAGAGACGATTCCAAAAGACAATACTTTAACTAAAATCCACATTGGAATATAACCATAATTACTTAAATAATGCATAGTAGCAGCATGTTGTTTTCCATTTACTCTTATTTGTCTTTTCATTTTATTTAGAACATCATGTACTTGCCTTACTCTTAAAGTATCTTGCGTGAAATTCTTAGGATCTAAATAATCTTTTTCCTTAAAACCATATTTTTTAGACAATGTATAGCTAATAATTGATTTAATATTGTTTTCAATGATTAATAAATATTTAAACATAATATTTCTTATTTTTCGGTCAAATAAAAACATTGCATAGAGCTCATCAAAAGTGGTCCCTTCAATAAATCTATTTTCTTTTATGGAACGCATAAAAAGATGTCTATATCCACTAAGAAAAAAATAATTTTCCCGAAACAAAATTTGCTTTGCCTTATCTAGATCTTCTACTATTAGTCCTTTTGATTTTAGAATTTCTATTTGCTCATCTAAGGTTTTGAATATCTTGCCACCCATATTACCACCTAGTATTCATTATATCATACTCTATATGAAATAAATATGTTTTTTTTGTGGTATTTTGATGTGATTTTTTATAATAATATGGTTTCATCTTTCCATATAAAATTGTCAATCTACTTTTCATAAACAAAATCATAATGCGTTTAAACAAAATGTCAATCATTTATTGTTTTTGATCATGATTCTAAAATTAAGAAAAATAGCGAATGATACCATTTAAAATTGTTGTAGCGACCTTATCTTGATAAGTATCCTGTGTTAACAAGTATCGATCATTAGGATTACTTAAAAAACCAACCTCTAAAAGTACCCCTGGACGCTCAACCCGTTTATGTAAATACATGGAATCTGTTTTTTTATAATTTCGCTTTGAACCCAAACTTTTCTTAAATTCTTCTTGCATGATTTTCGCAATTTTTTCATTTTCAGAATTTACATCATCATAATAGGCCTCTGCACCATGCCAGCTACTAGATGTTTCAGCATTTAAATGTATTGATAAATATAAGTCACAGTTAGACCGATTAATAATATTCGCTCTTCTTGATAAGTCACTGCGTTTTCTGTTTATAGCATAAGGAACAGACAAATCGTAATCCCCATCTCTGGTTAAATATACAGTGACACCAGCATCTTCCAATTTTTGTTTCAGTTTCTGCGCAATTTTTAAATTGATTGCTTGCTCTTCTATTTTTTTATATAAAGCCCCTGGGTCTGCGCCTCCATGTCCAGGATCCAAATAAATGACTTTATTTTTCAAAGCTTTTGGCTTTTCTTTCGCATTTACAAAATTAAAACTACATAAACATAATAGTAATAAGATAATCATCCCTAACTTATATTTCGCCATTCTATCACCTATAAAAATATATTCAAATAAATCATTTTATTATACTTTAAAATCAATTAAAATAGAAAAAAAAAGAATTTTATTTAATTCCTGTTTTTCTATTATTAAATAGTAGTGGCTCTTTATTCCATAAATAACCTTCTCTATTGAAAAATCCTGTATGATCAAAAAAACAAACTCCATGGAAATTTTTTAGATGGTTCCCCATGAAATATTACCTTTTCTTTTGTAATGGGATGATAAAAAGATAATTCATAAGCGTAAAGAGCAATCTGTTCTCCCACTTTACTATTTATATTATATTTTTGGTCTCCATAAAGTGAATGTTTTCTACTAGAAAATTGAACTCTAATCTGATGACTTCTTCCTGTTTTTAAATCGATATCAACCAAACTATACCCATTTTTTTCTTCCATCACTTTATAGTTTAATATAGCCTTTTTCCCACTAGGATCTATATATACTTTATTCTGCTTTTCGTTCTTTTTGAGATAATCAATGAGTGTTTCTTCTTTTTCTTTTAAAATGCCCTCTACAATTGCATAATATTTTTTCCTAATTTGATGGTTTCTTACCTGTTCTGATAATCTTGAAGCGGCTTTACTTGTTTTAGCAAACACCATAATTCCACCTACTGGTCTATCTAAACGGTGAACCAATCCTAAATAAACATTTCCTGATTTATTATATCTTTTTTTAAGATCCTGTTTTAGTATCGATAATAAATCTTCATCTTGTGTATGATCAGATTGTACCAATATATTGACTGGCTTTTCTACAACCAATAAATGATTATCTTCATAAATAATCTTAATCATTACTTTGCCATCTTCCATATATACCACAAGGTAATACTAAATTGTTTTTCAAAACCGGTAATCCTACTTCACCAGCGTCCACTTTTCCATTTGGATAAATCGGTAATAAAGTCGTTTTCAGTATATTTTCTAATACAATACTAGAAATACCAGTTGTATAAGAATTAATTAACACAAATAAAGGTTTCTCACTTAGTATTTTTATACATGCATGAATTAATGTATAAATATTATCCTCAAATTTCCAAACTTCGCCATTTGGTCCTCTTCCATAACTTGGTGGGTCCATAACAATTGCATCATATTTGTTTCCACGGCGATATTCTCGTTCTACAAATTTTAAACAGTCATCTACAATAAAACGAATGAAATTTTTTTCTAAGCCAGATAATTTCATATTTTCTTTGGCCCATTCTGTCATTCCTTTTGAAGCATCTACATGTACGACATCTGCTCCCGCTTTTGAACAAGCTATCGTCGCACCACCAGTATACGCAAATAAATTTAATACTTTTATTTTCCGATGACTATTTTTGATTTTATCCATCATAAAATCCCAATTTACCGCTTGTTCAGGAAATAACCCTGTATGTTTAAAATTCGTAGGACTAATCTTAAAAGTCAACTCTTTATAGTGGATGATCCAATATTCAGGCAATTTTTTATAAAATTTCCATTCCCCTCCACCCTTATTACTTCTAAAATAATGTCCATCCACTTGTTTCCAAGTGTCGTTTTCTTTATCTACATTCCAAATGGCTTGAGGATCTGGACGTCTTAAAATAATACCATTCCAATTTTCTAGCTTTTCACCATTGCCAGCATCGAGGCATTCAAATTCTTGCCACTCATTTCCAATTCGAAGCATATTATCAAAACCTCGCTTCGTGTGCTAGACGTTTTAACTCAACCACTGTTGCTTGATAATCGTGCTCATCAATCGTTTTTTGACTTTCTAAAGGTTGATAATGATCCAATGACTCTTTTCCATTCATACCTTTTACATTAGATAAAATTTCGTTATAATCTCTCGGGCTCATTTGTCCTTGAAAACGATTTAAGGAACTAAGAACTTGATTCTTTTTGGTTGGATCAATAGACATTGCCTTTAAATTTGATACTGTATTTTTTAAAATTGGATTTTGACTGCAATTGACTTGTTTTTGAAATACCTGGTTTCCAAACACATTTTGATTTTTGAAATCCATATTATCACCAATTAAATTATAATATAAAAATTTTTAGAAAGCAAGAACAGAACTTAATCCTCATAATAAGTATTTTTAATAGCACGATCAAAATCTTGCAATATCTGATCTAATGCTTTATCCGCACAATGCTCTTCTATGCGGTCCATATTAAATATAAAAATTTGATTATTTCCTAGTAAGTTTTTTGCTTTTTGATAACTATAAATTTGGTTAATATCATTTAAAGATTCTAATTCTTCAATATCCTCTTTTTGATATAACCCATATTGATTACATAACTCTAATTCGTCTGGACATTGATAACAAAAAGATAAAAATAGGCAAGCTTCGTATTGATCAAAGTCTTGATTACAATGCAAAGTATACTTTATTCTGATAGTCATATTTTTAGATGTTCTTTGTATTTTAATTTGCATACGAATTATTTTGATTTCACTAATCACAAAGTCAATGAAAAAATGATTCTCTTGTTGATGAATTATTTTTTCTTTTATTTTAATCGGCGTTTTCCACAAGTACTCTAGAAATTCTCCTAAAATTTCCACATTACTTGTTAAAAAACAATTTGTTTTTTCTCTCATTTTTCTCACCTCCAACACACTGTATCAAGATAATTGTAAAAACGCAAACGTAAAAAATCATAAATTTGTCCTATGGCCTAAAGAAAAAATTGGAATCTGTTTAACAAATTTTAGAAAAAAGAACTACAACTGTAGTCTTAAATATAAAGTCCTTCTAAAAAGTAATATTTTCCATCATCGTATTTTTTGAAAACATAACGATAAGTAACATAGTTTAAATCCCAATATTCTTCTGATATATTTGTACCTTTCAGGTTCGCTTTTAATGATGTTTCATAATTTTTATCTTGATAAATATCTAAAGTATTTCCCTTTTGATCTATAAAACGAATTTTATAATCCAGATAAATAGTATCTCCTTTCTGATACACATTATCTAATTTTGTTTCCACATATTTCCTTGTATTTGTACACACATTTTCTTTTTTACTGATGATGAAACGGTATTGATCACTCTCTAAAATTCCCTGATAATGGAATTGTTCAAACTCTTCTAGTTCTGATTTCAGTGCCTCTCCCCAAAAGTCTTCATAAATGTCTTTTACCTCTTCTTCTGTGAATTGATATTCTATCCCATCATCTAACTCGACCCCTTCTTTATGAAAGGCTTCCGTTTTATATGAATGATAAAAAGCCAGTAATAAACGGTCCGATACCTTTAAACTTTCCAATGAAAAACGATCCTTTTGATACATATGATTTTCGGTAAAATCAATACAAGCATTATCTAGTGTCAACATATTTATATTCTCTAATAATTGTTCTGACAATGGTATTTTATCTAGGCTTTTTACTGTATTTGTCCTATTTCCATTTTTAAAGTAATATTTTCCATCTGGTCCTTCATCAAATGTAAAAATATAATGTTCTAATTTCGACTGATATTTTGAGGCATTCTTATTTAAATCATCCTGATTTTTAACAGTGTCTAAATAGAGTGTAAATTCTTTATCCTGATATATATGATAAATCACACTAGTCCCGCTACTTGAATCTTCTATATAATATAAGAGTACATAGTCTACAATGATTTGCTTTTCTTTCTTTGTTGCAGTTAAAATAATTGGTTGAAAACGTTTCATATAACTTGTTTCTTCACAAATATCATTTTCACTGGATTCAATATGGTAAATTTTTTCTTCTTCATCATATATATAATTTACATCATTCACTGAAAAAGTAAAATCTTTATAATCCTGTATGGTTCCCCAATAGGTTTGAACATACTGCCTCATTGTTTCAGAACTTATAGATTCTTCTTGTAAAGTTGCGAATGCTTTATATGCTGTATCTATTTTTTCTGATAATTCAATATCCTCAATCTTTAGTTCATTATCTCCATACCTCCCAATATGATCTATTTTATTACAACCGTTATACATTTTTGGATAAGAAAGATTTTTGACTAGTTCATGATTCACATCTAAATTTTCTTCTTTTATGACTGACTCTTTTGGAGGAATCGTCTTCTCTGGTTTTGGTTGATTTAAAAATAACCATATTAAGATTCCAATTAAAATGATTACTAGAATTGTCATAAGTTTTAAAACTAATACTGCCTTATTTTTCATATCCACCCCCCTATTCTATTTAATATTATATCATAAGAAAAAATTTTTACACAAAAAAATATAATAGTCACTTAAAAATATAGTAAAAAATATTAGTAAATATTGCATTATCAATATCCTATTATCCAATATATCTATACTTTCTACTATAGGTATTTCCACCACTTCTTTTTTAAAAGCTTTTTAAATTAAATCATATTTTAGAGTGCATCTTTAATATTCCATGTTTATCACTTATTTATACTGTATTCCATTATCCATTTTGATTTATACATCACCAAAATATTAGATCTCAAAGCATTTTATATAGATATTCGTAATGACCTTTTGCAAATAATTTCATCAAATAAAAAGACAAGCGTATTTTTATCATTCACTTGTCTGTTTTGTTATTTTCCTATCACTAGACGTTATTGGCCTTTATTTTATGATATTTCACTGAAAACCATTAACTAATAGGATAATATATATGGCGCACTTGCCGTTCCATTCCCTCCTGTTATTTTTACATCCGATTTTAA
>CANPBV010000057.1 GCA_947572405.1 uncultured Mycoplasmatota bacterium
AAAAAGGATTTTTACTTTTTTCATTCAAAATCCCCATAACTCTTTACACTAAGGTGGATAGGGATAGTGTCTGTAAAGTGTGGAGAATTGTAGAAAAATATTCCATAATAAAAGAATGAAAAATATTTTTCAGGAATGCCATTTAATCATTATAGGCAAATAGGAAGATTAAAAAACAGGATACTTCTATTCTATCTCTAGTCCGCTACATGCTGAAACATTCAGAAGAACCTTTTTACTTAATCTTTTATTCTTTTTTTTCTTGGATTATAGACTTTAATTTTAAAAATATGTTACAATGAAGTTGGTGATTTTATGCTTTATACCTCTATTGATAATAAAAAAATTAAGGATTTAAAAAAATTAAACGTAAAAAAGTACCGAGATAAGATGGGCTTGTTTTTAGTAGAAGGTAGGCATTTGGTATTGGAAGCATATAAAACAGGTCATTTAAAAGAATTGTTATTGGAAAAAGATCAATTATTTCCCCTTTCTGTAACAACAAATTATTTGACCAATAATGTGATTCATTATATCACAGAGGTGGAAAGTCCAAGTACTGTTTTTGGCCTCTGTGAAAAACCAAACTATAACGAAAACTATGGAAATAGAATTGTCATTTTAGATGGAATACAAGACCCTGGAAATTTAGGAACGATTATTAGAAGTGCAGTTGCATTTCATGCAGATACAATTATTGTAAGTAAGGATACAGTAGATGCCTATAATTCTAAAGTCATTCGTTCAAGCCAAGGAATGATTTTTCATATTCCCATTATTGTGGAAGACTTGTATGAAGTGATTCCGAATTTGCAGGAACAACACTATAAAATATTTGGAACAAAGGTAACTCATGGAAAAAATATAAAAGCAGTTGAAAATTGTGAAAAATTTGCTATAATAATGGGAAATGAAGGACAAGGGGTAGAAGAGGCTATTTTAGATTTATGTGATGAATATTTATATATAGAAATAGACGATCGTTGTGAAAGCTTGAACGTGGGTGTTGCAACAAGTATTATTTTATATGAATTAAGTAAGTAGGTGTAATATGGATTATATATATATTGGTGAAATTGTAAACACTCATGGATTAAAAGGAGAAGTTAGATTACTGTCTGATTTTGAATACAAAAAGGAAGCTTTCATAATAGGAAAGAAGATTTATGTTGGAAAAAACAAAGAAGAATTGGTTATAAAAACGTACCGGGTACACAAAGAGTATGATATGTTTACTTTCGAGGGGTTTGAAGATATCAATGATATTATTATTTTCAAAGGCGAAAAAGCTTATATGGATAGAGCAGATATTTCTATAGATGGTTATTTTAGGGAAGATGTTATTGGCTTGATCGCTTATGATAAAGAGACTCCAATTGGGGAAGTGACCTATATTATGAAAAGTAAGGCCCATGATATTTTAGTGATTACAGATCGAGATAAAAAACATTTAGTTCCTTATATTCCAGAGTTTATAGCGAGTATTGATTTGGCTCATGAAAGAATTAATATTAATGTTGTAGAAGGGTTATTGAATGAAAATTGATATTTTAACTCTATTTCCTTCTATGTTTGATGGTTTTTTAAATGAATCAATTATAAAACGAGCAATTGATTCTGGAAAAGTAATAATTGAAATTCATGATATTCGAGACTTTACTTTAGACAAGCATAAAAAAGTGGATGATTATAGTTTTGGTGGAGGCAGAGGTATGGTATTAATGCCACAGCCAGTATTTGATGCGGTTGAATATTATAAAAAAGCAAATTCCAAAGTAATATTGGTAACTCCCCAAGGCACAACGTGGAAGCAAAAAATGGCCTATCAGTTTTCTAAAGTGGAACATTTGATTTTGATATGTGGGCATTACGAAGGATTCGATGAACGTATTCGCACATTGGCAGACTATGAAATTAGTATTGGAGACTATGTATTAACTGGCGGAGAACTTCCTAGTATGGTCATAACGGATAGTATTGTAAGATTATTAGAAGGAGTGATCAAGCAAGACTCACATATAGAAGATTCCTTTCATAACAATTTACTAGATTATCCTGTTTATACAAAGCCTACTATATTTAGAGGTATGAAGGTTCCAGATGTACTACTTTCAGGGCATCATGCCAATATAAAAAAATGGCGATATGATGAGCAATTAAAAAGAACGAAGCTAAGAAGACCTGATTTATTAGAAAGAGATGATTAAAATGTTAAAACAGTATTCTATTGTAAAAGAAAAATATAATAATTGGTTGATGATCATTGACTATAAAAAACTAAATGGATATCGTCTAATTCCAAAAAACAGAGTAGAATACGAGGGAATTATAGTCAATCAATTAGTTATTATTAATCAATCATTTATAGAAAAGGTACTCAAGAAGAAAATAAAAAGAAAACTAGATTTGTATTTAAAACTTATTATTCAAGTGTTGGGGGAAGATTCTTCTTCCGATGATGGGGAAAGTATTAGAGTAGCCTTAAATGATTTGTCTCGCTATCGGAATATTGTTGAATTTAAATACCAAAAATATTTAGATGAAAAATATGTGGCTTTGCTTCTTCAAAAGATTGCACTTTTAGAGCATGAATTAAAGCAGAAATTAATTTATGGGGTAGAAAAAACTGAGGAAAAGAGTACAGGCAGAAGAAGATAATTTTTTTGAATATTTTCTTTTTTTGATTGCATATATTAGGAATATATGGTAAAATTTATTACGTCGTGATCCGCTTGTTGAAAGGAAAGACTATGATCATAGATTTTATAGAGGAGAGTGTAACATGAATTTATTAGAAAAGATTACATTAAGTCAAATTAGAACAGATATTCCAGAGTTTCGTGTTGGAGATACTGTAAGAGTTGATGTAAAAATTATTGAAGGAAAAAGAGAAAGAATTCAGGCTTTTGAAGGATTTGTAACAGCAATTCAAGGTAGTGGAGTAGGAAAAACTTTTACTGTTAGAAAAATATCAAGTGGTGTTGGGGTAGAAAGAATCTTCCCTGTTAATTCACCAAAGATTGATTCTGTAACTGTAGTAAGACGTGGTAAAGTAAGACAAGCCAAACTTCGTTATTTAAGAGATATTAAAGGTCAAGTTCGAATTAAAGAAAGAAGAAATAAGGCTGCATAGTCTTATTTTTGCTATGGTGATGATATGGAATGGATAAAAAAGGGGATTCCTTATGTAATTATCATTTTGGCTGTTGTTTTGATTAGGGCCTTTATTGTAACACCAGTAAGAGTAGATGGTATTTCTATGTACCCAACATTGAAAGATAAAGATATTATTTTGTTAAAAAAATATGATCATAACTACCAATACGGAGATATCGTTATCTTAAATTATATGAAATCGAAACTTGTAAAAAGAATTATAGGAGTTCCAGGAGATTCTATTGAAATCGTAGATGGCAAACTCTATATCAACCGAAAAAAAGTAAATGATCCCTATAGTAGTATTACAGCTGATTTTTCTTTGATACAATTAGGATATTCAGAAGTCCCAGAAGGATATTATTTTGTAATGGGAGATAACCGTGGTGCCTCTAGTGATAGTAGAATGATAGGTTTAATTAAGAAAGATGATATATTAGGAACTGCTAGTTTTCGTATTTTTCCGTTTAATAGCTTTGGGTCGATTCATTAAAAGTTGTAAGTAAATATATTTGAGGTATATAAAGCCTTATGATTGTCATAAAAGATGGGAAACAGAGGTTCGATGGAAAGAAAAAAAGAAAGAGCAAGCTTGGAGCGGAAAATGTTTATTAGTGAGATTAATGGTGGCAAAGCAAAGAAGAGGATATCTTCTTTTTTCTTTGTAATGAGGTGTATATGAGTTTGCATAAATATTGTAATCAATTTACTTCATTATAGAATACATGCTATAATAAATGCGGTGATGGATGATGTTTGGGGCAAAAGGATCAGTAAAAAATCGAGTGTATCAATTTTGGTTAATTCGAATATGGAGAGAAAAACGTAAGAAAAGAAAAGAAGCTCAATTATTGAAAAGAAAACAATTGATAGAATCACAAAGGAAAGTAATTGAAGAAGTAGTTGGTGTGAGGGATAGAAGGCGATGGAAGCTTTCTAAGGCGCCTGCTATATTACAGAAAAAAGAGGGAACCGTGGTTCAATTATCTCCCATGGGAAAGAAACCTGATCGAGTAATCGAGATAATTGAAGAAAATCCTAAAGTTGGAATAGGCGAAGAAGTCCAATTAGAAAAAAAATTAGCACAAATAGAAACGGAAACTACAGTTGTAGTTGCAAAAGCAAAGCAAGATATGAAACCATCTGCTCCAGAAGATTTGGAAAATAAAAAGAAAAAGTTGAAGCATGATTTACACAAAATAGAAAAGTTACAGATAGAATATCAAGTAGTTACAAAAAAAGATCCTAAACTATTAAATATTACTTTAATCAAAGATGCAAAAAATAAAGTGACAGTAAAAGATAGTGTTAAAACATTGGAAGAAGCAGAAATTATTTGTAGGCAAGAACTTGAATGTGTAGAAAAGGCGTTAAAAAACTCTACTGTATTGAATATGAAAGAGAACGCAAAATCAAAAAATGAAAACCCAAGTTCTTTAGAAAATCAAAAGAATCATTCATGTGAAAGAATTGAGACTCCAACTAAAGAATTGCCTTCTACTAATCAAATTTCTTTGAAAACAAGTGCAATAGTTGCAACTGTAGCAGGTGGAACTTTAATTGCCTTTCCAGCATTATTTCAAAAGAGGCTTCAAAGTAACAAAAAAGATAAATCTGATAAAAAGAAAAATAATGGTGAAACAGTAAATCGTAATATATCAACTGGTAAAAAGATAGATATTGGAAACAAAGTACCAGCAACAAAAAAAGAAAATGAAAATAATAAATTGGAAGAAAAGAAAAGTCCTAAATTGAAACTTTATCGATCCAAATTAGAGTTAAGCAAAGAAGCTGAAATTATAATTAAAGCGGAATTGGAAAGACAAAAAAATTATTTAAAAAGGCTAAATGAAAAGATTGGGAAAGTAGATGTTACTAGAAGAATAGAATATCATTTTAGAGGAATTCATCGTTTATTAGAGCATGTTTTAACTTTTGCACTAGGAATATTTACGATTCCGTTTTCAAAAAAACAAATTTTTGGAACTGCATTAGGGCTTACGCTCATTGGTAATAGTATTCGTGGAATTCGAAACAGTCTTAAACCTACTAAAGAGGCACATGTTTATATTGAGTGGAAAGACTTTGCAAAAGCAATATATGGTGAGCAAATGGCTTTAAAACAACTTAATAATATGGTGGTTGATTCATTAAGTCAAGTTAAAGGTTTAAAAGAAGATATAGAAAGAGAATTTTATGGGAAAGTTTCATTTCAGGAATATGATGAAATGAAAACTAAATTAGAAGCAATGGAATTAAAGCTTCTTGAAAAGCAAAAACAGATAGAGGAAATGGAGAAGCAAATAGAGAAAGCAGAAGAAAAAAATAAAGTTAAAGTAAAGCAGATGGAAGAGATCAAAAGGCAGTCATAGGAGGAAGTTATGAAAGTATTTATTATATCAAGTGCATCATTTTATGATAGAATTCCACCAATCAAAGAATATTTGGAGAAAAAAGGATTTGAATTAGTGATGCCAAATACTTATGAAAATCCAACCTTAGAAAAAGAAATTTTAGAGCAAGGACATGAAGCACATGTTGAATTAGAAAAAAAGCTTTTTAAAATGAGCGAAGACAAAATTAAAAGTGTGGATGCAGTATTGTGTTTAAACTACGAAAAACGTGGTATCAAAAATTATATTGGTGGGGCAACATTTATTGAAATTTATGAAGCTTTTAAAAATAATAAGAAAATTTATTTATATCACGATATTCCAGAAGGAATGTTATATGATGAACTTTCTGGATTTAATTCTATTGTGATCAATGAAAATCTTGATTTGATAGGATAATAAAATATAAAATAATTTTAAAGGGGTTATATTATGGAAAGATTGTTTGATATCTTAATATCAGAAAAGCCAAGTCTATTAATAAAAGAAAATGAAGAATCTATATTTTCTTTGGTTCCAAGTTTACAGTTCTGTAAAGGATTTGAGCAAAATAACCATTGGCATATTTATGATGTGTATGAACACATTCTTCATGTTATTGATGGAGTTTCTAACAATTTGATAATTAGGTTAACAGCACTATTTCATGATGTGGGAAAGCCATATACCTATACAGAAGATGAAAATGGTGTAGGACATTTTTATAATCACTGGAAAAAGTCACAAGAAATATTTTTAGAGTTTGCGGAAAAATATCATTTAGAAAAAGAACTTAGTGAAATGGTTGCTAAATTAATTTTTTATCATGATTTACAATTTGATAAACTTAGTGAAAAAGAAATAGAGGAGGTCCTTGATAAATTTGATGAATCCGAAATTTGTATGCTGTTTGAATTAAAACAAAGTGATTTATTGGCACAAAATCCAGAGTTCCACTATTTATTAGATCGTTATAGACTGCAAAAGGAGCAATTATTAAAGCAAAAATTAAAATGAATGTTTAAGGAAGATAAAAGTGGGTGAGATAGTGAAAGAAGAGGTATTACTTATTGTTAATGAATATTTAAGTTTATTTCCAAATGAAAAGAAAAGATTATCTTTATTATTGGATTATCTCAGTCATTCAACAAGTGAAGAAATCACTGATTGGAATAATAAAAAAGGTCATTTGACAGCAGGAGCGTTTTTGTATTGCAAGACAGAAGATAAATTTTTAGTTTTATATCATAAAGATTTAAAAATGTATTTGTATCCAGGTGGACATATTGATGGAGAAGATGAAAGCTTATTAGAAGCAGCAAAGAGAGAATTAAAGGAAGAAACAGCTTTAGAAAAATTAAAATTATTTTCGATGATCAATCAAGAAATACCTTTTGATATAGATGTTCATAAAATTCCGTTTAATGAGAGAATATCAATGTCAGAACACTATCACTTTGATTTTCGATATTTATTTTTGGTTTCAAATATTGAAGATATTGTTTTTGATAGGCAAGAATTTAGTGATTATAAATGGATTTCTTCAAAAAAACTAAGCAAAAATAAAAATTATGGAGATATTGTAAATAAGATAAAACAATTTTTACAGTAAATAATAAAAGGTACAGATTTATATAAATAAGAAAACTTTATTTATGGTTTAGCTTAAAGTACAGAAAAGAGGGAGAATGATGGCTTATATAACAATTTTTAAAGATAATTATCATAAGAATAGAGCCAAGATTTTAGAAAATATAATGGAGCTTATTAAAAATGACAATAGTAGAATTGCTAATTTAGAGGAAATAACGAATCATTTAGACTTTATATTTAAAGGTAATAATTCAATTTTAGTTTTCCTTTTTTCTGGTGATGAGTTAGTTTCTATGGCAAATGCTTATGAGTATAATGATCAGTTACATGAATGGTGTGTTTTTTCTCTATTTACAAAAATAGGATATAGGGGACAAAATTTAGGGACATCAACTTTAAAATATATAATAGAAAAAGTTTTAGAATATAATCCGTCAAAAATTATTTCAGGGATTGAAAGAAATAATGAAGATTCGATAAAACTTCATGAGAAGATTGGATTTCATTATGCTAATTGTGATTGGAATGAACTTGCTGCTGGTTTTCCAAAAAATCATTTAGGATTTGAATATAAATTTAAAAGTAGAAAGTGATATCATTTAATAATGATAATTGAAAAATATCAACTGGTAGATTATAATTTATTGTAATTTTAATCAAATCCATATAAATAAAGAGACTTGTTTCAATTTTAGATCTTGCATATTTTTATTGAAAAATGGTTAAAAAAACTAAAAATTGATAAAAACATAGCAATTTTAATGATGTTTATAGTAGGAATTAGAAAGGTGATTACGACATTTAACACCATAGGTATTAAATAGCAAAGGAGAGTGAAATTATGTTAGAAAAGAATTTTAAAGACACAATTATAAATATAAAAAATGAAATTATTAGTACACAGACTCAAATATTAAGTGATGCTAATATTAGACTTATTAAATTATATTTCAAATTGGGCAAAATCATAAACGACAATTCAAAATGGGGAGATAAGTTTATAGAAACACTTGAAAAAGAATTACGATTGGATTTTCCAAATATAAAAGGTTTTTCGGCAAGAAACTTAAGAAGAATGAAAAAATTTTATCTTGAGTATAAAGATGAAGAAATTTTGCCACCAGCAGTGGCAAAATTACCTTGGACACACAATATTATCCTTATAGAAAAAATCAAAGATAAAAACATAAGATTCTGGTATGCTAATGAAGCAGTTAATGGTAATTGGTCTAAGGTGGTTTTAGATCATCAAATAGATATGAATTTATATGAAAGAAAGGCATTATCTGATAAAAAAAATAATTTTAAAAATACATTAGTTTCACCTCAAAGTGATTTAGCAAATGATTTACAAAAAGATCCTTATATTTTTAATTTACCACTTTTAAAAGAAAGATATGTTGAAAAAGAACTTGAAGAATTTATGGTTGAAAGGATCCGAGATGTATTACTAGAACTTGGAAATGGCTTTAGTTTTATTGGTAATCAATATAAAGTAACCGTTGGAAATAATGATTATTTTATTGATATGTTATTTTATCATTTAAAACTTCATTGCTATATTGCTGTTGAATTAAAAACAGTACCTTTTAAGCCAGAATTTATAGGCCAACTTAATTTCTATTTAAATGTTTTAGATGAACAAGTTAAAGATGCACATGATGAACCATCTATTGGATTGTTATTGTGTAGAAGCAAAGAAAAATTAACTGTTGAATATTCTTTAAAGGGCGTTGATAAACCAATTGGTGTATCATCTTATGAAGTAGAAAAGTATATTCCTAAAGATATATTAGAAAAATTACCAACAGAAGAAGATATTAATCTCCACATAGATTTAGATGAAAAAGTAGAAATCGATGAATAATTGGGCTAATAAACATTTGATTTTATGAACAAATATAATATTGAAGAATTAGCAGAAAAATTAGAAAGATGCAGAAATGTAAATCTTGATGATGTAAAATTAGAAGATGTGGATGAAATAACAGATATAAAAATAGACAGAAGAAAACCTAGTAGTGAATATTATTGGAGTTTTTAATGAAGACAAAGAATCCATATATATTTAAAGTTAATGGGAAATTAGTTAGAATAAGGTTTTCAGAAAACAGTAATTTAACTGCCGAAGATTGTCTTACGAATGTATTGAAGAATTTATATAGATAGGAGAAATTAAAATGATTTATTTTTTAAGACATGGGAGTACAGATTGGAATGAAAATTTAAATAGTGAAGGAAAAAAAGATCCAAAGTGCCAAGGAAGATGCGATTTACATTTAAATGATAAAGGTAAAAAACAAGCTTTGAAAGCAAAAGAAGAATTGAATGAAATTAAATTTGACAAAATCATTTGTAGTCCCTTAATTAGAACAAAAGAAACTTTATCTATTGCATATGATGGCGCTGCACCAATAATATATGATAATAGAATTATAGAACGAGATTTTGGAGAATTTGAGGGATTAACTCGTTCTGAGTTCGACTTTAATGGTTTTTGGAATGTTTATAGCAATCAAAAATTTAATAAGGCAGAGAGTATCTTAGAAGTTCAAAATAGAGTATTTAATTTGTTAGATGAGTTAAAAGATAATCCGAATGAAAATGTTTTAATAGTTGCACATGGTGGTGTGGGATTAGTTTTAATGAGTTATTTTGAAGGCGTACCAGAAGATGGAGATTATTTAAATTTTGAATTAGGAACTGGTAAGTTAAAAGAGTTTAGTTTCGAAAGAATATTAAAAAGATAATTATTTAGAGGAAGTGATAAAAATGGAAAATAATCGACAAAGTCAGGCAAACATTAACTGGTTGATTACGATTTAATTAAGAACACTATAAAACATATATGAATAAAGGACTTGCTTGATTTTATATCTTGCATATTTTTATTGAAAAATGATTAAAAACACTAAGAATTCATAAAAATATAGTAATTTTGGTGTTATTTATAATAGAAATTAGATAGGTGATTACGAACTTTAAGAACATAGAAAAGAGGCGAATATATGAC
>CANPBV010000058.1 GCA_947572405.1 uncultured Mycoplasmatota bacterium
GCTTAATTTTAATTTACTAAAGAAATTCGTGTCTAAAAACTTGACATAAATCCATAACTACTAGTGTATCTATTTCTCGACTTCAAATTATTAAAATAGAATCAGGTTCTCTATTATCTAAAATATTTGGCGACGAAAACATAATAGAAACTATTGCATATATGTTCAAAAAAATAGTGGATTGGGTATATCATACTTATACAAAAGAAGGTAAGATTGAACTGAATAGTAAATTGATGAAAGAAATTTCGAATGATGCAGACATAATAGAAAAATTAGAAATTATGGGAATAAAAACTAAAAAATCTAAAGAAAATTTATCAGATACTCTAAATGTTGTAACTAAAGAACTTTATGATATTGCTATTAAAGCTCCAAGAGTTAAAATAGATGATGCAGAACTTAAAGTTTCAGATACAAAAAGGTATTTAGAATGCTCTACAAAATATTTAAATGAACGTACTGCTAATGATAATGCTGACAAAAAGAATGACGAAAATATATAAAAATTAATATTATTAAGCAATTCGAATATACTATAAATGTATACTAATTGACATTTTCATAAAAATATAGTATATTTATATTGCTACTTTAAAAGTGGTGAAAATGTTTTTCGCTTCTGGATGGTGCGAATAATAAGTGATTCCAGGCGACAATGTTTTTCGCTTCCAGGTGGTGCGACTAATAAATGATCCTGGTTGAAAATGTAGAATAACTTCATCGTAAGATGGAGTTTTCTTTTGCTTTATGGTATTATATTATTTATGGAGATGATGCACATGGAAATTAAAACCGGATATTTATATCACATAAAAGATGAATATTTTGATGTTGTACAAGATGAAAATCTAATGCAAAACCATGAAAAAGGAAAGAAGAGACCGACTTATTTTACTATTAAAGATAAGGAAATATTATGGTTTATTCCTATAAGTTCTAAAGTAGAAAAATACAAAAAAATAATTGATAAAAAAATAGAAAAATATGGTTTTTGTAATACAATTATAATTAGAAAAATAGCTGATGATGATGCTACGATATTACTCCAAAATGCATTTCCCACATTAGAAAAATATATAGATCATGTGCATACAGTAGATGGTGTCCCTTTAAAAGTGCCAACTGATCTACAAAATGAAATAAAAAGTTTATTCAAAAATATGATTGGATTAAAGAAAAGAGGAACAAATTTATTTTTTACTGATATAGATAGATTGAAACAACAAATGTTAAAAGAAATAAAATAAGTGATAAGTATAAGTAATTTTAGTTATTTAATATTTCTTATTCATCCCGAATGGGATAGTGGCACAAGCAGCGATACGCGAAAAGGAAAACCAATAGAAAGTGATTATGATGTTTTTTTAACCTGCATAATCATTACAAAGGACGATATTTTAAGGTATACTGATAAAATACGAAAGTGTATTAATGCAAGGTTAGAGAAACCTATCATATTTTATATCTATATATAAATTAGGCTAAGATATAACCAACTTGGCCTTTTTTGTGTAAAAAGATAAGATTTATGCGATGAAACATAGGGGCGCGAAAAAATACGATATCGAAAACCAAGATTAAAAGATTTAACACAATGATTCAGGAATTACATTTGCAAACAACAGATTTTAATCCAAAATTCTCTACCTAATTTATTGCGGACATGGTCTGTGGCGTGATATAATGAGTATATATAAGCGTGGTGATAAAATGTATCTAAAAAATATAAAAGCACATGGATTTAAATCGTTCGCTGAGCATATTGAGATAGAATTAAAAAATGGGATTACTGGTATTGTAGGACCAAATGGAAGTGGAAAAAGTAATGTAGTAGATGCAATCCGTTGGGTTCTTGGGGAACAGTCTGTAAAGTCCCTTCGTGGTGATGGGAACATGGCGGATGTCATATTTTCAGGAAGCAAATCCAGAAATGCTATGAATATAGCAAGTGTTACATTAGTATTTGATAACAAAGATCATTATTTATCGGTAAACTATGATGAAGTGTCTATCAAAAGACGTGTTTACAGAGATGGAACAAATGAATATTCCTTAAATGGAGAAAAATGTAGACTCAAAGATATTACGGACCTATTGATGGATAGTGGAGTTGCAAAAGAAAGCTTTAACATTATTTCTCAAGGGAAGATTGAAGAAATTATTAGCAGTAAGCCAACTGATAGAAGAATTATTTTTGAAGAGGCAGCTGGAGTTTTAAAATACAAGAGAAGAAAAGAAGAGGCCTTAAGAAAACTGGATCGTACACACGATAATATGAATCGTGTAAATGATATTATGAAAGAACTAGAGGTTCAAGTTACACCCCTCAAGGAACAAAAGGAACAGGCCGAAAAATATTTACAAATGAAAGATGAATTAGAGCAGATAGAAATTGCTTTGATTGCCTCTGACATAGAAAAAGTAAATGAAGAATATCAAAATAAAAAGGATCGAATTGAAACCTTAAATAAAGAACTATTAAATGCCAACTTTGAAAAGACGTCTGGAGACGCAAAGATAGAAGAATATAAATTAAAAATAACCAAACTAGAAAGAGAAATTAGTGAATTACAAAACTCTTTATTGGAATATACAAAATTAGTAGAACAATTAAACAGTCGAAAAACACTTTTATTAGAAAGAAGAAAATATGAAGTAGAGGATAGAAAAATTCATCAAGAAATGATTGCATTAAAAGAAGAAGAGTTAAAATCAAAAAATCAAATAGAGTTGTTATACCAGGAAATTAGTTCTTTAAAAGAAACTCTACGAAAGGAAAAAATAAAAGTAGAGGCTTATCAGGTAGACTTAGAAAAACAAAAGAATTCAAAACGGAGATTAGAGGAAAGTTTAACAAAACAGGTAAGATTAGAACAAAATTTAGCTATAAAAATAGAGCAACTACAAGAAAGTACTCTTCACAACGGAACCCTTCCTTATGCAGTAAAAGTGGTTTTAGATCATCCAAAATTGCGAGGAATTCATAATGTAATTGGGAATGTCATTGAAGTAGAAGAACAATACACCAAAGCTATTATGACGAGTTTAGGGTATGCTACTAGTTACATCATTGTTGAGGACGAAGGCAGTGCAAAAGAAGCCATCAACTATTTGAAACAAAATAAATTAGGAAGAGCAACATTTTTCCCTATGAATGTCATCAAACCAAAATATGTTGATATGGAAACAATAAAACAAATATCCGAATTAAATATGTCAATTGACATAGCTTCTAATCTTGTTCAGTATGATAAAAAGTATGATGCCATTATTAAAAACCAATTAGGTAATGTATTAGTAGTAGATACTATAGATAGTGCCAATAAAATTGCTAAAAAAATAAATTATCGATATCGCATTGTTACACTGGATGGGGAATTACTTCATGTTGGGGGTTCCTTAACTGGTGGTGAAGCCGCTAAAAATAGAAACGTACTCACAGAAAAGCAAGAATTAGAAACCAAATTAAAAGAACAAAATAACATTGTCCAATCGATCAAAGAATTAGAAAATCAAATCAATGAAATTGATTCATTAACTAAGGAAATAGAAGATAGTGAGTATTTGGTAAATAAATCTTTTATAGAAACAGAGGAAATTATAAAAAATAAACAGATTTTAATAGAGGAAAGAGTAGAAAGATTAAATCATTTAACAGATGAAATAACGAGTATGAATCATTTGATGAATCAAACATTGGATGAGGAAGAGCAGGAAATTCTAAATAACTTTTATCAGAAAGAACAACAAAAGAAAAGTATCGAATTAGAACTTTCTAATAAAATGAAAGAGAAGCTAGAATTAACAGAAGAATTACAAGAATTTGAATTTGAACAACGAAGAGGTAATAGTGCTTTAAATGCAAAAAATAAAGAATTAAAAGACTTAGAAATTGAAGTTAATAGAATAGATGTCAAATTAGACCATTACTTATCTATATTAAGCGAGACATATAATATGACATTTGAAAAAGCTAGAACAGATTATGTTCTTGGAATGGAAGAAAAAATTGCTAGAACTAGAGTTATGAATTTAAAAAGAGACATAAAAGAATTGGGAATGGTAAATTTAGGAGCTATTGAGGAATATACCAGGGTAAATGAACGTTATGAATTTTTGATTCAACAATCTGAGGATTTAATGGGAGCAGAAAATACATTACTAGAAATTATTTCAGAAATGGATTCTGTTATGGAACATGAATTTTTGGATACCTTTAAAATGATTAATAGTCATTTTGAAGAAACGTTTAGGGAATTGTTTCATGGAGGAAATGCAGCATTAAAATTAACTGATCCATCTAATATATTAGAAACAGGAATTGAAATTGTAGCCTCTCCACCCGGAAAAAAATTAACAAGTATATCCTTGTTATCCGGAGGTGAGAAAACGTTTACTGCAATTAGTTTATTATTTGCCATTTTAAAATCTCGTCCCGTTCCGTTTTGTGTACTAGATGAGGTAGAAGCAGCTCTAGATGAAGTTAATGTAGATAGTTTTGGAAAGTATTTGTTAAAATTAAAAGAAAAAACGCAATTTATTTTAATTACACATAAGAAAAAAACAATGGAATATGCTGATGTATTATACGGAATTACAATGCAAGAATCTGGCGTTAGTAAATTAGTAAGTGTAAAATTAGAAGAATTTTAAAATAGATAAAAATTTATGGTTATAATAAGTAGATTCAAAAATTGGGTTTACTTTTTTTTGATAATGAAATAGAGACAGGAACGATCAACACTAAGTAAAAAAATTAAATTTAAAGTTTTAACCTTATTCTGATTAGAAAATAAAATTACCAATATTGACCTATAAATTGTTATATGATAAAGTCAAAATAGGAAGGGATTTGATTAGATGTATCATGTAATCGTAAATTTAAATAACGATGAAATAATACGATTTGAAACCTCTGATGTAACTATAGAATATAATAAAAAACGAATAAAAATAGCCATTATGATAACAAATAAAAGAATTATTTTTTTACAAGATATCAATAAAAATACTTTAATAGAAGCTTTTCATATAACGAGAGGTTGTTATACTTTACCAACATTCCAGCCAATAGAAGAGATTCTTAAAAAGGAAATAAGGGATTATAGCTATATTGGGAATGGGACAGAAATATTGACCGATGATAACAATATATTTGTTTTTAATTATGACTTAACAGAGGCTTTGAAAGAATAAAGAAAATATGCTAAAATCGTCCCCCATTAATAGAAACTAGTAACGATTTTAGACTGACATATATTATAAGCCCCCAATTCAAGTAAAATTGAATTAGGGGATGAATAAAGTTCTCTTTTTGTTTATGAGCCTACAATATCACCACCATTTGGGTGTAATACTTGGCCCGACATATATGAAGAATCATCACTTGCCAAAAATAAATAGCTAGGGGCGACTTCAAAAGGTTCTCCAGCTCGCTCCATAGGAACCCTACTTGTATAAGCACCAAATGTAGTTACTTCCTCTGCACTAAAAGAAGATGGGATTAAAGGGGTCCAAATTGGTCCAGGAGCAACAGCATTTACTCTAATTCCTTGTTTTACTAAATTTAGGGCAAGAGAACGTGTAAAAGATACAATGGCTCCTTTTGTAGCACTATAATCTAATAATTGCTTGTTTCCTTTATAGGCTGTAATCGATGCTGTATTAATGATGGTACCACCTTTAGGTAGATATGGAAGTGCGGCTTTGGTTACATAAAAGTAAGAAAATACATTTGTTGCAAATGTTGTTTTTAATTGCACATCACTAATATCTAGAATACTATCTTGTAAAAATTGAACACCACAGTTATTTACTAAAATATCAATATGGCCAAACGTTTGAATTGCTTTTTGAACGGCTTTGATTGCATTTTCTTCTTTTGTTAAATCAGTCATAATAGAAAGTGATCTTCTACCGAATGATTTAATATGTTCCTCCGTTTCCATCGCATCTTCTCTTTCGTTTAAATAAACAAATGCGATATCAGCGCCTTCCTTTGCAAATAAATAACTAACAGCTCTTCCAATACCGCTATCTCCCCCTGTGATAAAAGCGATTTTGCCAGCTAATTTTCCACAATGATAAGTATCAGGGTTTTCACTAATAGGTCTAGGAATCATATGGTTTTCAATTCCAGGCTGAAAATCTTGATGCTGATAAGGAAAAGTAACGGCGACCTCTTCACATTTTATTTTTCTACCCATATATTGATAATGGGGATTCATAAAAATCAACTCCTATTATATATTATATTCTTATAAACTTTATAAATACAAAAAAGAGTGGCCCCCTGAAGACCACTCCTATAAAAGAATAAAAAGGGGTTGGCTAGTGTGATACTAGCGCCAATTCGTCTAATTCGAATTGGTACTGTATATATTAATCGAAAAATGGTCACTTGTCAACCTTTTTTACTATATTTTGTAGAAAAAAATTATTTTAGCTTGATTTACGAAAACATGTTCGGTATAATGTAGCTGGTGATGATATGAAACAATTAGAAGAAATTAAAGGGCTTGGTCCAAAAACAAGAGTGGCTTTAGAAAAATTAGGAATTAAGACATCAGACGATTTACTTTATTATTACCCATTTCGTTACGAAATTTTAAAAAAAAGTAATCTTGAAAAGTTGAAACAAGATGATAAAGTTGTAGTGGATGGAAATGTTGAAAGCATTCCATCGGTGTTTCATATTAATGGGCGCTTAGATAAAATGAATTTTCGTTTTATGTCGGGTGGTAAGTTATTACAAGTAGTAATATTTAATCGTGCCTTTTTAAAAAGTAAAATTCCAATTGGAACAACAATTACAGTGATTGGAAAATATGATTATAAGCATAATATGATTGTTGCAAATGACATCCATTTAGGGGCACTTCCAAATACTGAAAAAATCGAGCCAGTTTATCATTCTTATGGAGGAGTGGGCGGAAAACAAATTCGTTCTTATTTGTTTCAACTGTTTTCAGAAGGAATTGATGTAGTAGATTATATTCCAGAGGGATTATCTTTAAAATACCAATTTATGGATAAGACTAGAAGTCTAAAACAAATTCATTTTCCGACGAATAAGAATTCTTTGAAGGCCGCTTTATTAAGAGCAAAATATGAAGAGTTATTTTTATTTATGTTGAAAATGAATTACTTAAAGAGGGAAAAACAGCATACAAATGGATTAAAAAGAGATATTTCATTTGCGTTTGTGGAGAAATTTATAAAGAGTTTGCCATTTTCTTTGACGGATGACCAAATGATTTGTGCCAAAGCCATTTATCAGGACTTAAATGATTCAAAAAGGATGAACCGCCTGGTACAAGGAGATGTAGGAAGTGGAAAAACAATTGTTAGTTTTATTGCAATGTATATGAATTATTTAAGCGGATATCAGAGTGCGTTGATGGTTCCAACAGAAATTTTAGCGCACCAGCATTATAAGAAGTTAACAGAGATTTTTGAACCTTATTATATTAGGATAGCAGTTTTAACTGGTAAAACGAAGATTAGAGAGAAAAGAGAAATTTATGAAGGATTAAAAAACGGAACAATTTCTATTGTAGTAGGAACCCACGCTTTAATTAGTGAAGCGGTAGAATATCAAAACCTTGGATTAGTAATTACAGATGAACAACATCGTTTTGGAGTTAATCAAAGAAGTAATTTGAGAAATAAGGGAATTACTCCTGATATTTTATATATGAGTGCCACTCCAATTCCCAGGACTTATGCCTTAACGATTTATGGAGATATGGATGTTTCTAACATTCATACCATGCCAAGTGGGAGGCTTCCAGTTATAACCAGCCTTAAAAAAAATAGTGAAATCAGAGATGTATTGGAAAGTATGTATCAGGAGTTAAAAAATGGTCATCAGGTGTACGTGATAGCACCTTTGATAGAAGAAAGTGAAAAAATAGATTTAGAAAATGTAACTTTATTAGAGGAAAAAATGAAAAAAGCATTTGGAAAATTTTATCAAATCGGTGTATTACATGGAAAAATGTCTTCCAAAGAAAAGGAAGAAGTCATGAAAAATTTTGAGCAAAATGAAGTTCAAATTTTGATTAGTACAACAGTGGTGGAAGTGGGGGTAGATGTTCCTAACGCTACTATGATGGTGATTTTTGATAGTGAACGTTTTGGTTTATCGGCGCTTCATCAGTTAAGGGGCCGGGTTGGAAGAAGTAATTTGCAATCGTACTGTGTTTTAATCAGTGATTTTGAAAAGGAGAGACTTTCTATTTTAACTGAAACAACAGATGGATTTAAAATTAGTGAAGAGGATTTTAAATTGCGTGGAAGCGGTGATTTATTTGGTGTTCGTCAAAGTGGGGATATGCAATTTCAAATAGCGGATATTAAAAAGGACTTTTCCATTTTAGTAAAAGCAAAGGAAGATAGTGAAGCTTATATTTTGAGTGGTAAAATAGAAGAAAATTCTATTTTAAGAGCATATGTACAAGGGACTAAAGTACTTTCTTAAAAACTATTTGTGAACTTGACAAAACATTTTTTTTACTGTATAGTTATAATAGCGTGATAGATGTCACGCAAGATAACTATTTACGAATTAAAATGTGAATAGTTGTCAACCAAAACCCCCTGAAGAGGACACGACTTAATGTGTCCTCACTTTTTTTGCCTAAAAATAAGGGAATTTCAAGGATTGGGAATTTATCAAAAGTGTTTTAGTCGACATTTAGTCGACATTTTGTGGAAATAACTATTCTAACTTCCTTAATTATTATTTAAGGTATAGTTAATGTATCACAAGAAGTGTATAATATAATTAAAGGAAAGGAAACTGGTATATGGATAGTATAGAGATGTTACAAAAGATAATAGATGAATCAGATAATATTGTGTTCTTTGGAGGAGCTGGGGTATCTACTGAAAGTGGTATCAGAGATTTTCGAGGAGAGAATGGTTTATATAAAGAGAAGTATAATTATGAGCCAGAGTATCTATTAAGTTCAAAGTGCTTTCATAATGAACCTGAAGTTTTCTTTGATTTTTATAAGAATAAGATGAATTGTTTGGATGCAGTACCTAATGTAACCCATTTGTATTTAAGTAAACTAGAGAAAATTGGGAAACTTAAAGCAATTGTTACTCAGAATATAGATGGATTGCATCAAAAGGCTGGAAGTAGTAATGTTTTAGAAATACATGGAACTATTCGTAAGAACCATTGTATCGAATGCAGTAAGGAATGTGATTCGGATTTTGTTTTTAATAGTAATGGGATACCTAAATGTGATTGTGGAGGTATAATTAAACCTGATGTTGTATTGTATGGTGATATGTTACCAGAGGCATTTTCGCTTGCACAAGATCATATAAGTAAAGCTGATACTTTAATTGTGGCTGGTACATCGTTGACAGTAGAGCCAGCAAGTAGTTTGGTTAGATTATTTGGTGGTAAGAATTTGATTATTATAAACAAAGATAAAACGCCATATGATAGGTTTGCAACATTAGTAATTAATGACAATTTATCCAATGTATTTGGGAACCTACATTAATATAATGCTTAGAGTCTGCAACACCGAGAGCTATATGTTCTCTACAATTGATAGAAAGTTAGATTTTATAAGGGTTTAACCAATGTGTTAG
>CANPBV010000059.1 GCA_947572405.1 uncultured Mycoplasmatota bacterium
AAAAAGGATTTTTACTTTTTTCATTCAAAATCCCCATAACTCTTTACACTAAGTCAAATATTCTTCTAGTTTTTCTATAAATGGAATTTGCCCTTTTAGTATTTTCTTTTTGGCTTCTTCTAGGCTAAACCATTCTGCACGATCCATTTCTGGAAATGATACTTTTCGCCCCGTTTTTGGTGGCCATTCTAGCTCAAACATGTTGCTTTCTACTGCGGTTTCATCAAAATCATGGCACGTAACAAACACAGTTACTAACTTTTGACTATCTTGTTTTATAGAAGACAAAAAGTCTAAGTTTTCTTTTTCTAACTCAAAACCTGTTTCTTCTTTAAATTCTCTTACCGCTGCTTCTAGGGCTTGTTCTTCGGTATATTCTCCCTTCGGAATAGACCATGCTCCTTCATCTATTTTTTGCCAGTATGGTCCACCCATGTGTTCTAAAAATACTTCTATTTGATTATTTTTCATACGATACACTAAAATACCTGCACTTCTTTTCATACGGTTTCCTCCTCAAAATTAATTCTCATTCTATAACAATACCGTCTCAAATTCAAACCCCAATAAATTTTTTGCATATACCCATTTTTATGAAATACATCCGTTTCTAACATTTTAATATTGTGATTATGACATGTTTCTAAAAATATTTCCATTAGGGAAGTTGCAATTCCTTGGTTTCTATATTTGGGCTCTACGATTAATGATTCTAATACTGCTGTGGAATGATACATTAATTCCCCACTTCTTGATACCATATATGCATACAAAAATCCGATTACTAGGTTTTCTTCCTTGGCAACATAGAAAAAAGAATAAGATTCAGAATTCTCTAACCATTCCAATTTCTGTTTTATTTTTTGACATCTTTTATAATTTCCTTTTAACAACTCACTACAAAATTTTACTTCTACACCTCTCCTTACTGCTAAGATCTTAATCCTCATGACGTATCTCCCTTTTATTCTTTTTGATACAGCCAACAACTTACTTCAATATAACTTCAATTCCAATCGGGCAGTGATCACTGCCTAAAACATGATGATATATTTCTGCATTTTTAATACTGCTGAGAATCTTTTTTGAACAAATAAAGTAGTCAATCCTCCACCCTATATTACGTTCTCTAACACCAGGCATATAGCTCCACCATGTATAGCTATCTTTCTTCTCAGGATAAAAATGTCTATAAATATCTATAAATCCACTATCTAACAAATTTGTAAATTTTTCTCTTTCTTCATTTGTAAATCCTGCATTTCCTACATTGGCTTTTGCATTCTTTATATCCTTTTCAGTATGTGCAACATTAAAGTCTCCGCACACAATAACAGGCTTCTTTGCTTCTAGTCTTTTTAAATACATTTTAAACATATCTTCCCATTGCATACGATATGGAAGTCTTTCTAATGTTCTTTTTACGTTTGGAACATAGGTGTTTACTAAATAGAATTTTTGAAATTCTAAGGTGATTACTCTTCCTTCATGGTCATGTTCTTCTATTCCAACCCCATACATTACAGATATTGGTTTTATCCTGGAATAAATGATAGTTCCAGAATATCCTTTGCGCTCTGCTGGATATAAATATAATTCATATCCCTTTGGTTCAAATGGAATCTGGTCCCTAGTGGCTTTTACTTCTTGTAAGCAAACAACATCAGCTTCGATCCAAGTAAAGAAATCAGAAAATCCCTTTTTTAAACATGCCCTAAACCCTGCTACATTCCAAGGTATTAGTTTCATATTACACCTCTATTATATTGTATCATGTTTTATTTAGAAAGCAATCGGCTTATAATAAAAAAGAATAAATTTATAAATGATCCTTATCACCCAAAAGTAGTGTATTTAATACCCTAATTTTTTTAGCCCGTTTTTTGCATTTTTTAAATATTTTGTAAAAAAACCGACAATTTTAATATAAATTTTGTCAGTTAAATTGACGATATAATGTTGTATAATCCAATTCTACATTTTTTAATTGGGCCATTTCTGAAATCGTAACAAAAGCATATCCTTCTTGTTCTAGTCTTTCCATTGCTAACAGAGCCCCTTCTACCGAAGGTTCATATATGTCATGTAATAGTACAATTGCACCATCATAGGCGTTATCCACAATTCTTTTTGCAATTAATTCTTTATCTTTTGTTTTCCAATCAAGGGTATCTATTCCCCATTCAATAATATGCATGTTACTTATTTTTTTGGTTTCTTCATTAATGTTTCCATAAGGTGGTCGTAATAAAGTTGGCTTTTCTCCAATTATATTTTCTATTGCCTGATTGGTTTCTTTAATTTCCTGTATGCGTGCATAATTATTTAGTAATAATAAGTTTCTATGATTATATGTATGGCTTCCAATTTCATGGCCTTCTTGATATGCTCGTTTTAATATATTTTGATTTGCTTCTACACGGTTTCCAAGTACAAAAAATGTAACATTTGCATTGTATTGCTTTAAACCGTCTAGTAATTGATTTGTTGTAATTGCACTTGGGCCATCGTCAAAAGTAAAAGCAATTAACTTTTTATCTTTAAATTTGGAAATATCGCGTTTTTTTGAAATAATTGGTTCTTTCCTTTTTTCATTTTCCACTATTTTATATTGTTTTTTCAATAACTGGTTTATTTCTTTTATGGGTATTATAATTTTTATTACTTCATCATGTTCAGCTGAAATTTTATATAATGGTAATAGTAACTCCAGTCCTTCATTTTTCAAGAAAAAATGTTCGTAGTTATCATATTCTATTGTGGTTACTTGTTTGATAATATTTTCATCTAACTCTAATGAATTTTCTTCTATATGTTGCATCATATAATAATAAGATAAAATAGATAATTTATCTAATGCTTTACTTTCTTCTAAATAATCATTTATTGATAAATTCTTTTTATTTTTACTATCATAATGAAAAGTTTTATCATTTCTAATATATTGATTTTCACCTAAATAAGTGTAGGATTCAAAATGAATATGATAGTGTACAGTTTTATTTGAATCCTGCTGTTTTACGAGTTGATATCCAATTACTAATTCGTATTTCTGGCTTTCTTCAACGGGAATTTTTAAGTTAACTGTATTTAAAAACTTTTCTTTTTCCAAAGTGATATATTCTTTAATTTGCTTGTCCAACTTTTTTTGATGTGTAATAGGATAGTCAATTTTTATTTGATATTTTTCTGTCATTTTTAATATATGCATTTCATTTTTTGTATACTTTCTTGTTAGAAAAAATATGATAGATAAGCCTAACATAATTATGATAGCAAGTGTTATTTTCCCCATTTTATTTAATCTTCGTTTTGTTATCATAAGTCACCTACTTCTACTGTTTCAATTATACATTGTTTTATGAGTTTTTTTAAGCTTTTTCGACTTTTCTTTCACAAAAGTTAAGATTTTTAATATTTTTGTAGAACCCTATTCATGAGGAGGGAAAAATTATGTGTCAAGATAGTATAGAACTTCAAAAGAAATTTCAAAATATTAAAAATCAAGGCTGGATTAAAAATGTTGGGGTTGGTTATGGTAGTATGGGAAGAACTTTTGAGTATCTCCTTGGAAGAGAAGAAAATTCATTGGAAATTCCTGATTTTGGAAAAATTGAAATTAAAACCCAAAAATTCAACAGTAAATCATATATTAGTTTATTTAATATGGTCCCAAACGGAAAATATTACCATGAAGTAGAACAGCTTAAAGATAAATATGGATATTCGGATAGAACATATCGTGAATATAAAGTATTAAACAATAGTGTTTTTTGCACTAACAGGACTCATATTGGAATTCAATATCAATTTATGCTAAAGGTTGAAAGAAAAGAGTACAGGATTTACTTGTGTATTTTTGATAAACTCGGCAATTTGATAGAAAAAAATGTTTATTGGGATTTTGATATTATAAAAGAGAAGTTATATAGAAAGCTTAAATTATTGGCACTTATAAGAGGAGAAGAAAAAAAAGAAAATGGAATAATATTTTATCGGTACAACGAAATGAGGCTATACATTTTAAAGGACTTTACTACTTTCATTTCACTAATCGAGAACGGTATTATTAGAATTAATTTCAAAATTAATATATTTAAAAGTGGAAAAAGAAAAGGACAAATACACGATCATGGAACAAGTTTCGATATCAAAGAATGTGATTTATTGAAGCTCTATGATCCGTATCAACCATAGCATACATGATCTATAATTGTCCCTAGGAAAAGGACTGAAAATCCTTGTGTTAATAGAGCCACTCGGATACATATTTATATGGAAATGGCTTTTTATTATATTTTTTATTATAGTTTGGGCCTAAAGGGGGTTGCCAAAATAGCATAGAAAAACACTCTATAAAGAGTGCTTGTGAACTAAATGGTCGGGAAAACAGGATTTGAACCTGCAACCCCTTGGTCCCAAACCAAGTGCTCTACCAAATTGAGCCATTTCCCGAACAAAATGGTGCGCCCTAAGGGAGTCGAACCCCTAACCTTTAGATCCGTAGTCTAACGCTCTATCCAATTGAGCTAAGGGCGCGCATACAACACCAAAATTTTTCTATAATCAAAAATTAACTGGTGGCTCCGAGTGGAATCGAACCACCGACACAGGGATTTTCAGTCCCTTGCTCTACCGACTGAGCTACAGAGCCAATAAATAAATGGCGGTCCCGACGAGAATTGAACTCGCGATCTTCTGCGTGACAGGCAGACGTGATAACCGCTACACCACGGGACCAAAAATATGGTTGCGGAGGCAAGATTTGAACTTACGACCTTTGGGTTATGAGCCCAACGAGCTACCAGGCTGCTCCACTCCGCGATATTAAAATATTATTCATCTAACAAATAAGTGGCGGAGAAAGAGGGATTCGAACCCCCGCGCCGTTTCCGACCTCCCGGTTTTCAAGACCGGTCCCTTCAACCAGACTTGGGTATTTCTCCATAAAACCTTCGCTTCATTAGATAACGAATTGATTATATCATAAATATTTTTAGAAAGTCAACCTCTTTCTCTACTTTTTCTTTAAAATATATGCTAATGAAGCCAAATATAAAACTAAATTTACAAATTATATATAAGTATTATCTTGAAGGGACCCATTCTACTTTTAACAAAAAAACCCATAAAGGGTTATTTTTATATTGGTGCCTAAGGCCGGACTTGAACCGGCACGGGATTTGACTCCCGCAGGATTTTAAGTCCTGTGCGTCTACCAATTTCGCCACTCAGGCATTTCATTTAAGAACATTATCATTATATCATAAATTCTTTCTTTTTCAATAGTTTTTTTGCAATTTATAAAAAATGTTATTATTTTTTTGTGTCATTGCTATCATTTATAATATGTAGTAATACAATTCCCAGGCTGACAATAGACAAACCGATAAATAAAAATGAATAATCACTCCATAATATTATTCCGATTAATAACAATATAAAACTAATTAGGCATCCTCTTTTTATCTTAGTTCCCATGCTACCACTCTTTCATCACTACATTTATTATATCATAACATTAAAATTTGTACAAAATAAAAGAACCTTTGCAGTTTTGGTCCCTTTAGACTGAATCGACATTAGACGAATTATTATTTTCTATCTTTCCCTTTTTAGATAGCCTTTTTATTCTTTACAAAATCCTGTAGAGCATCAATTCTTCATAAGAATTGGCTTTTTGGCTTGTTTGGGCCATACTCTACCAATGTAAATTGTCATAAACGGTAATCCCTCGCAGTTTCTCTTAAATGTCTATGCATTTCATTTAACTGAGCCTCTACTTTTCTATTCCCGATATGAATCAAGAGGTAATCTCCTGTTTTATTTTTCAACCCAATTTGAACTAACTACAATACAATTTCTGTAGAGTTACCCAAATCTCTTATGGTTAATTTCATACATATTATTTCTGCATTTAATGCTGTATCCTGACTAATATTCATTAGATAATCGGTATTGCCAAATGTAGGTTGACGAATTGCTACGAAATCTTCTTCCATATTTTTAATTCACCATGGTTTCAGTACAGAATGAAATGACAGGTTTCTACCCAATAAATTTTCGGTCTTCTCTTCAATTCAGTCTGCATATTTTTGAAGTGAAGGAATACCATCAAATTCCACTAAATCCTAAGGTCATCTATTTTGATGACTATACTACTCTGATCTCCTGGTAAGAACCTGTATATTCTTCTTTAGTAATTTTTCGGTATAACTGAAAGCAATTTCTACTTCACTTTTTGCTACACTAGCATAAATAGTGAATTACATCCTAAATGCTGTTGTTCGCAATCTTCTGCCGAATAAAAGTACCTTCTCTACCACATAATTCCTTTTAGGTATTCTTCTTTGTGACTACTTGTGATCATATAAATATAATCAGAGGGCACTTTCTTTCTAGCATTTTCCACCGCTTCCAATGCAAGCGTATGGCCAAGTTGTCATGCATTGCCACAATGGCTACTAATTGCTATTTCATATTAGGATCTCCTAATAGCATAACCCCAGAGAATCCTGTCGATTCATTCACAATTCCAGTGGAAACAATAAGATCTCCATCTGAATTGCACCCAATAGTAGGAACATTTCCTAGTATATTATTACCCCTTCCAATACCTTCCTATGATCTTACTCTATAGATGTATATAGAAAAGCGATTATTGGAGTTTTTATTTTCTCTAGAGCCATTTTGGCGCTTTCCATTCCCGATTCGTAGCTATCTTCTTTTATACTATATCCAACATAGATATTAGTATCTGGATTCACCTCTCTTATTTTGATTATAACACCCATATATAATAGCTTTATGATTAATTTCATAAAACTTACCCTTGTTGACATTTAGCTTTACAAAAAGATATAGCCTTTCCTCTATATCTTTATCTTAATATTATATTACTTATTTTTTATTTTTTCTAAGAAATCTTGTTCGTTCCATATCAAAATTCCTAACTCTTTTGCCTTGGAAAATTTACTCCCTGGATTGTCACCTACTACTACAACATCCGTTTTAGGACTTACAGTACTTGACGTTTTTCCACCCAATAATTCTATTTTTTCTTTTGCCTCTTCTCTCTTTATCGCTACTAATGTTCCTGTTAATACAAAAGTTTTCCCTAAAAATTCAGCATTTTCACTGATCTTTTTTTCTATATAAGACATATTAACACCAATTGTTCTAAGACTTTGAATAAGTTCTTTATTTTGCGGTTCTGCAAAATAATTTACAATACTCTCTGCTATGATTTCGCCAATATCATGAACTTCTACCAGTTCCTCATAAGTAGCTTTTTCTAATCTATCCATCGTTTTAAAATAATCTGCTAAAATTTTCCCAGTCTTTTTACCAACATGACGAATTCCCAAAGCAAATAGGAGCCTCTCTAGGGAATTGGATTTACTTTCCTCTATACTATCCAATAAATTTTGAATGCTTTTATTTCCAAAGCCTTCTAATTCCATCAATTCCTCTTTAAACTGATATAATGTATAATAATCTGAAATGTTTTTTAAATATCCCATATTATAGAAATCCTCTACAATGCTATCCCCGAATCCTTCTATATTCATTGCATCTCTACTCGCATAATGAATCAAACCTTCTATTTTTTTTGCATCACAGTGCGGATTTTTACAGTAATATGCTGCTTCTGTTTCTTTTTTCGTAAGAGAGCTTCCACAAATTGGACAATTCTTTATCATTTCAAATGGGATTTCCTTTCCTGTTCGGCGTTCTTCTAATACACCTACTACTTCTGGAATTACATCTCCAGCTTTTTTTATTGATACGATATCCCCAATACGAATATCCCTCAACATAACATATTCTTCATTATGCAATGTCGTTTTGGAAATTGTGGAACCTGCCAATATTACAGGCTCTAATATAGCATTTGGTGTTACTTGCCCAGTTCTACCAACACTAAATTTTATATCTCGCAATTTGGTATATACTTCCATTGCTGGAAATTTATAGGCTGTAGCCCATCTTGGATACTTTGCTGTGTATCCCAACTTCTTCTGCGCATTTAAGTCATCTAATTTAATTACTATTCCGTCAATTTCATAGGGTAATGTTTCTCTATTTTGCGTCCATTTTTCAATGAACGATAAAAGTTCTTTTATCCCCTCTACTTTTTTAATATTAGGATTTACAGTAAAACCTAATTTTTTCATAAGTTCTAGTGCTTTATAATGGCTATTTACCCCATACTGTTCTGCATTTGGCAAATGATAAAGAAAACTAGATAAATTTCTGCTAGCCGCTATTTTTGAGTCTAATTGCCTAACACTTCCAGCAGCTGCATTTCTAGGATTTGCAAATAAATCCATACCATTTCTTTTTCTTTCCTCATTAAGGGAAAGAAAAGAATCCTTCGACATATAAATCTCTCCACGTATTTCAATATCCAAAGGTTCTGAAAGAGATAAGGGAATATTTTTAATCGTTTTTACATTATGGGTAATATCCTCCCCAGTTATTCCATCCCCTCTTGTCGCTCCGCGTACTAATTTTCCATTTTTATATAGCAAAGAAACAGACAAACCATCGATCTTTAATTCGCAAACATATTTTGGATTTGGAATCTCTTTTTTTACTCTCTCATCAAATGCAATAATTTCACTCTCATTAAATACATTACTAAGTGATAACATTGGTACTTCATGCACCACTTTGTTAAACCCGTCAATGACCTCACCACCAACCCGAACGGTTGGAGAGTCTAATCTCTTAAACTCAGGGTACTTCTCTTCTAATTTGATTAGTTCCCTTAAATAACTGTCATATTCTTGATCTGTTATCGTTGGTTTATCTAATGTATGATATTCATAACTTGCTCGATTTAGTATTTCTATCAATTCATCCATATGATCTTGTATCATGTTAATCACCATATTCATTATATCATGGGATATTATAATTCGTAAATTAATAATAAACCCGATTACAAATTTATAATGGAATATGTTATACTTATTTCGAATGATCATCATCAATACGACTAGGTTTAACACATTATTTTATAAAACATAAGTTTTAATGCATGAATCTTGCAATATTTTGTATAAACGAAACATATAAAAGACTATTTTGGTCTAAACCAAAAAATTACAATTCATTATACGCTACAATAATAATGTCTTATTAGTAAGGTGTGAGGTTTATGCAATTTAAAAGACTTAAAGACCTAAGAGAAGATCATGATCTTACACAAACAGAATTGGCTTCTATGTTAGGAATTTCACAAAGGGGCTTTTCCCATTATGAAAAGGGAGATAATGATATTCCTACAGAAATTTTAATTCGCCTTTCACAAATTTATGGAACTTCCACTGATTATATTTTAGGTCTTAGTAATCAAAAAACAAGAGAATATACGCGATCTCCAAAAGATAAAATTCAACTAATCGAGTAGAGAGAAATAACTAAATTATTTCGTCCCTCTCACACCACCACAGC
>CANPBV010000060.1 GCA_947572405.1 uncultured Mycoplasmatota bacterium
TCATACACACTCATCATTGAAACCTTACTTGTTTCTTTTTTGGTACATTGTATATGATTAGATTCTAATATCGCGTCAGAACAATAGCTACTTTCTACCAAATACTCTTCAGCATTGGATAATTGATTATAAAATTTATTATTTAACCATTCATATCCATAAGATCCCTGAAACGCATTCGATTCATATCCTAAAACCATAGACGTCAATATATCATCACTGATTACAACTATATTATTATTCTCATCTACTTTGACAATTCTCCATAAAATTCCAGAGTAAAAAATATAGTTGTTATCTACTGCTCCTTTATAATAATATTCCTTTTCCTCTTTATATAAGCCGTCTCCTGAAGAAACTACATGATTCAAATCTGTAATAGTTGTCCATAATAAGCGTTCTTTTCCTACTTTTGGATTTTCCAAACGATAATAGTGAACCAATCGGTATCCATAAATTCCACACAGTGTTGCAATAAATAAAACACTTACAATAATAAATATTTTGGCTATTAATCTTTTATTCATAACCTACCTCAATTCTTTTATATCTTTTTTTCTCACAATCCGTTTTCTTTCATTAAACTTTTGCCTGACATTTCCACAGGAATTGGAACTTTTAATAACTCTAATACTGTTGGAGCAATATCTCCAAGTTTTCCATTTTCTAAAGTAATATTCTCTTTTGTTATGATAAATGGTACAAGGGCCGTAGAATGACTCGTTACAATTCTATTTTGTTCATCCAACATTGTTTCACAATTTCCATGATCGGCAGTAACTACCAAAGTTCCATTTACATCTTGAACTTTTTTTTCTAGTTTTCCTAGACACTCATCTAAGGTTTCAACCGCTTTTACTGTTGCCTCAAAGTCTCCAGTGTGACCAACCATATCTCCGTTGGCATAATTTAATATCACAACATCATAAGAATCAGTTTCTAGTTCCTTCATGAGTCTATCTGTAATTTCTAATGCACTCATTTCTGGTTTCAAATCATAAGTTGCAACCTTTGGAGATGGAATTAATATGCGAGTACAACCTTTTAATTCTTTTTCTTTTCCACCATCAAAGAAATATGTTACATGTGGATACTTTTCAGTTTCAGCAATTCGCAGTTGTTTTAACCCCAAGCTACTAACATATTCACCAAAGGTATTCTCTAGTGCTTCTAATTCAAAGGCATGTTTTCCTATCACCTCATCACTTACTGGCATCATGGTTGCTAACTTTAAATTCGGAATGAATTTTCTTTGAAACCCTTCAAACTTTGGATTGGTTAATGCACTAAATAATTCTCTTAAACGATCTGGACGATAATTAAAGACAATAATTCCATCATTTTCTTTCACAGTTCCTTCTTCATTAATAATAGCTGGAACAATAAATTCATCAAAAATATCTTTCTTATAATTTGCATGTATTATTTCTACTGCATTCTCATATTTTTCTCCTACCCCATTTACAATAATATCATAGGCTTTTTTTACTCGATCCCATCTATTATCTCGGTCCATTGCATAATATCTTCCTGAGATAGTTGCAATTTTTCCTATACCTAATTCTTTTAATTTTTGTTCTAAAGATTCCATATAGGTAGTGGCTACATTAGGCAAAGTATCTCTCCCATCCGTAAAGATGTGTATAAACAAATTTGTAATTCCATTCTGTTTAATCATATCTAAAAGCCCCATCAAATGGCTTATATGAGAATGAATCCCCCCATCACTAAGAAGTCCAAACACATGAAGAGAAGAATGGTTCTCTTTTACATGATTCATCACTTCTAATAATACCTCATTATGAAGTATTGTTTTTTCTTCAATATGTTTACTAATAAGTTCTAATGGCTGATATACAATCCTACCAGCGCCAATATTCATATGTCCTACTTCACTATTTCCCATTTGACCCACTGGTAATCCTACAAGTCTACCACTTGCCTCTAATAAAGAATGAGGATACCTATTCCATAAGGCATTAAAATTAGGCGTTTTAGCCACTTTGAATGCATTCCCATGTTCCTCTTTTCTCATTCCTACTCCATCTAGTATACATAGTACAACTGGTTTCATTGTATCACCCTATAACATTTTAACATATATCAAAAAAAAAATTAAGGGAAAAAAAGGAATTCTCATCAATTCTTTTCGTCATTTAATTCTATTCTGTTAACATTGATTTGAAAAATTTCTTACTTTGAAATTGCGAGAGATTGATGTATTTTTATTATCTCCATTTTTTACCTTTTTCACTTGCTCTTTAAAATATATCACCCAATTTATAAATATTTTACTGGACATATTTTTAATTCTTGTCCCCCTTATTTTTCAATGGTTAACAGCTGTTCATAGCTAAAAAAAAAGAAGCAACGACTTCTTTTATTTTGCAAATAGCTTCCCTATATTTTCAAAATATAATTTTATTTTTTCCTGTTCCTCTTCTGTTAAATCGGTTACCAACTTACTATCTTTAATTTCATCAAACACGGCGCCTTTTTTAGTTTCTATATCAAAATTAATAGTTGCTATTTCTAATGCCATGCCCTGGGCCTTGATCTCAAAACCCAATTGTATATTCTCTTTAACAGAGTCTTTTTTCTTTTCTTTTAAGGTATGTGTTGAAATAACTTCCAATGTCGCTCCATTTGTTTCTGTACTTAAATGATAGGTTGTAGAATTATCTTCTTTTTTTCCAACCAAAAGCATTTCTATGTTATTCTCTAATAATTGAATCTTCATCTTAAAACCATCTGTTTCATCTCGCATTATTATTCTAAATTGTAGTTTTCCGGAATCTTCCAATTCAAATATATAATCATCATCTTTTATAACACTGAAACGCTTCTCTTCATGGTTTGATAATGAAGCCTTCACTATTTTAGGAATCCCCTTTTTTACATTAACTGAATAACAAATGTAATAAGAATCTCTAGATTGCACTTCTTCATATTCAGCAAATGCTGGATATAAATTGATTATAAAATCATATGCCCTTTTATCAGCTTTTAAATCCTTTATAATATTTTTAGATAATTCATAATCAGCTTTTTCATCAATCACTAGACTAATTTTAGTTGTACGAACCGTTTTTCCATTTATGATTATTTTTTCTGGTTGTTTTTTTATATAAGATGATTTTATATTCTTCTTAAAGCTCTTTTTTAAAACATTCCACACATGTGTTACATCATCATAAAATAGTTCTGTATCCGTATTTCCTACAGCAATTTTTTGATTATTTTCTAACTGTAGATAATTTTCAAACACTTCTTTTAATAGTAGGTATTGTTTTTGATTATCATTGATATAGCCAACATTAAAGATACTTTCATTTTCCAATTTTCCATTCATACCTATAAAAAATTTATGTTCCTTTTTATTAAAACGATTTTCTATATCAAAAGATAACGAGTTCAATTTTTGAAGAATCGAAAATTCCTCATTATCCTCTTCTAAATTGGAAAGTAAAAATTCCCCAATTTTCATGGTAGCAGTTCCCTTTGTTGTCATTTCATCCCAATTGTATTGATTGGAATTGAGTGATGCTTTTTCCATCATATCAGCACTATTGGCCCACAAGTCAAGTGATTTTACCAAAGCATACTTTGGATAAAATCGTAGAAAACAAAAAACAAGTAACAAAAAGAAAATAGTAATCACAACACCTATTCCTATAGGAAGCCATTTTTTCTTCTTACTTGGTCCTTCTATTTTTGTAATACTCTTATGATCAAACGTTTCGACTGGTTTTATAGGCTCTTCCCGAACCATCTGATATGCCTGTTCTAAATCTTTTTCTTCCATATTATACACTTCCCTCTACTTTAGATTATACCAAAGTAAAGAAAATATGTATAGAATTTAGCACCCAACTTTATGAAAATCTAAACGCAATTTATCAGCGATTGTAACAATAAATTCCGAATTTGTCGGCTTTGCTTTATCAATATCAACGCTATGTCCAAATATTTCTTCCATCAAAGCCCAATTTCCTCTATTCCAGCTTACTTCTATCGCATGGCGGATTGCTCTTTCAACTCTAGATACGGTTGTATCAAATTTATCTGCCAATTCTGGATAGAGTTCTTTCGTAATTCCACCGATTGTTTCAGGGCGTTCAAAAATAATCCCAATTCCTTCCCTGATATATTGGTATCCTTTAATATGAGAAGGTATGCCTAGTTCATGTAACATTTTAGTGATTGATATTTGTAAATTATTATAGTAGAAATCAATATTTTTTGATTCTTCTTTTTTCCTATTTGCCTCTAAAATTCGTTTTTCTAGGTCAGGTAATTCAAAAGGTTTTAATATAAAATAATTAACGCCATACTCTGATACTTCACGTATTACCTCACTTGCATTATAGCTAGTGGCTACAATGACTTTTTTAGATATTCCTCTTTTTTTCATTTCTTCTAGTACATAAATACCATCTTTTTTAGGCATAATTAAATCCAATATAATTAAGTCGTAATGATCTTTCTCTTTATCAATTAATTTTATTCCTTGTTCTCCATCATATGCTTCATAATCAACACTAATTGTTTCATGGTTTTTAAAATACTCTTTTACCATTGCTACTAAATTTAAATTATCATCTACCATTAAAACTTTTATTTTGTCCATCATTAATCTCCCTCTCTAGTACTACCTTTACTGTATTTCCATTATACATCTTACGTCTATTTTACTACAAGAGCGAAAAAGTTCTAGTTTTGTCGAAAAGAATAAAAAGTCACCTTTTTATAGCAACTTCTACAATTTTCAAAAACCTCTTAGCATCTGTTGAGGCACCACCTACTAAAAACCCAGATACATTTGGAATTGTATTCAATTCCTTAATATTTTTTTCACTTACACTACCGCCATAAATAACAGGAATATCTTCATAGCGAAAATATTCTGATACAATACCCTTAATATAGGAAATGGTATCCTTAATATCCTCATTTGTTGGTGTCACATTCGTTCCAATTGCCCATACTGGTTCATAAGCAATCACGATATGATCAAAATCGGTTTCTTCTAAATTACGTAATGCATTTAGAATTTGTCGCTTTAATACTCTAGCTGTTTTTAACAAATTTTTTTCCTCTGTTGTTTCACCGATACAAAGAATTACTTCCAATCCAAATTTCAAAGTGGAAACAATTTTTTTATTAATATCCTGATCTGACTCTCTAAAATATCCTCTACGCTCACTATGACCTAGTATTGCATATTTGACCCCTAACGAGGCCACTTGAGCTGCTGAAATTTCTCCTGTATAAGCACCGCTATCCCTAAAAAATAGATTTTGTACTCCTACTTTATAAGACTGTTTTAAAAAGTAAGGTATATAAATATTGCTTGGGCAAATAATTACCTGTTCCCCTAAATTACTAGAATTAATTTTTCCCAAATATTCACTAATATCTCCCGCAAGTAAGTTCATTTTCATGTTTCCAACAACGATTTTTTTATTTTCCATAGAATCCCCTCTTTATAACTCCTTCAATAGTTCCGACTAAAGAATCTTTACTTTTCCCATGGTTCTCTAATGCTATTTGATACACATCTAATACTCTCTCTGCAAAATATTTTGAAGAATGGGTTTCCGCACTTATTCTGGCTTGATTACTCATTTTAGAGAGCACTTTTGGGTTTTGAATTAAGTAATTAATTTTCTTTATATAATCATTCAAATCCTCAAATAAGTAACCATTTAAATCATCCACAATAGCAATTCGAAAACTATCATCATTAATTGCTACAACTGGTAATGATGCCGCCATTGCTTCAATTACTGTAAGACCTTGTGTTTCTGTTCTAGAGGCGGTTGCAAAAATATCTGCAGCTTCATAATAAAGTGGGATATCATCATATGGAACTTTTCCTGTAAAAATAACACTTTTTTCTAAATGATATTCTTTAACCATTTTTTTAAAGTGTTCCATATCAGGCCCATCTCCAACAATCATTAACTTCACCTTAGGGTTGCTTTTAATGATCTGTTTTTCTCCTTCGATCAAAATATCTACACTCTTTTCCTTCCCTAGCCTTCCTACAAATAATACCACAAAATCATCTTCTTGAATAGATAAATTTCGTCTTAACTCTAAAATTTGACTAATTTTAAAGTTTTCTCTGTAAAATCTGTCAATTTCTATTCCAGTTGGAATGATATGAACATTTCGATTGATTTTATATTTATCCTTGAATAAGTCATAGGCCTTTTTGGTTGGAACAATTAATTCAGTTGCCGTTTTATCGCAATAAAATTTTGTTAAATATTCTACTATTTTTTTACTAGTCCCATTAAAATATCCTTTGGTAATATAATGGACGTAGTCTTCATACATAGTGTGATAAGTATGAACAAGTGGAATATTCATTTGTTTCGCGATCAGTCTCGCAAATGTTCCTACTCCAAATTCTGTTTGAGAATGAATAACGTCTAATTTCCAATTTTTAATTTTATTAATTACCCGAACTGGGTAAATTCCTGTTAAGCGATAGTCATAAATCCCAATTGGAATTCCTGGAAGCCGAATAATTTTATTATCGTTTTCATATTTATAAGTCAAATTTTCATTGTTTACAGTCACAATAAATACTTCATGTCCCAATTTTTCTAAGGCCCCTTTTAACATCACAATACTAGTGGATACTCCGTTAATATAGGGAGGATAAGTATCTGCAAAAATTCCAATTCTCATAATTATTTCTCCTTTGTATTTAAAGCTATTGCACCTACTACAATTCCAAGATAGTATGTGATAAAGCGCCAAATTAACATCACCGCTTTTAATATACTTCCATTTAAAAAGTTTCCATAGAATGTTAAAAAGCTATATTCTAATCCTCCTGTTCCACCTGGTATTGGTACAAAAGAACCAATGAGCATGACATAAGCAGATGTGATAATGGTAAGTCCACCCGATAGACTATTATAGTCACCTAATCCATAAAGAATCGTAAGAGGGATCAAATAAAGACTAATCAGCGCAATTAAATTCATAAATATTAATTTTATAAAATGCTTCTTATCCTTCATAAGAATTTTAGCTCCTGAATGGAATCTGGTAATATAGTCTTTCCATTTCTCTTTTGTATTTGTTGGATCTTTTAACAGTTTCATTTTGCCTAAAAAGTGAATTGCTTTTTCTGCTATAAAATAATTTATTTTTTTTGCGAATGCAACAATAAATAAAACAATGATAATGACAGTGTTGATGATAAACCCAAGTGTTACCAATTGTTTTAAAAATCCAACCTCTGGATAAAAATGACAAAAATAATTGGCTATAATAGCAAATACTCCTAATATAACAAGTGCGATTTGATAAACGATAAAATCTTGTATGATGATATTTGTTGCATCTGTAATTTTAATTCCTTCCTTTTTTAAGGAATAAACCTGAAATGGTTGTCCACCACTGGCAAATGGAGTAATGCCATTAAAAAATTGCGTTAATAAAATATTGCGAAAGGCTTGTGTCATCCTATAATCTTTTTTAAAATGTCTTGCAGTCTGATACAGTACAAATGACTTCATAAACCAATATCCAAATATTAAAAATATGGAAACCAAAAGCCACCAAATATTGATGGTTAATATATTGCTTATAATATCGTTAAAGTCATCTTTTAATGCAAAATAAAGTACAATAATTGTCACAATAATTAATAATACAATACTTAATTTGCTTTTTAGCTTTCCCTTCATAACATCAATCCTTTTTTATTGTTCTGTAATAATACTTATACCTGGTAAATCTTTTCCCTCAAGCATTTCTAAAGAGGCTCCCCCTCCAGTTGAAATGTGGGTCATGGATTCTTTGTACCCAAAATGAATGGCTGCTGAAGCAGTGTCCCCTCCACCTAGGATTGTAACTCCGCTATTTTGTTTTAAAATTTCTAAAAGATTTTTAGTTCCTTTACTAAATGCTGGTTCTTCAAAAATACCAACAGGCCCATTCCAAACAATCGTTTTACTAATTTCCAAATATTTTTTGAACAGTTCTACTGTCTTTGGACCAATATCCACTCCAATATCATCACTATCAAGTTCTGTTTTGATAGTTCCTTCTTTACTTTCTAATGATTTTGTACATAAAGAATCTAGTGGCAATATTATTTTATCACAATACGTAGATAAAATTTCATTACAAAATTGTAAGTTTTCTTGATCGCATAAAGAAGATCCAATTTCTTTTCCCTGTGATTTCAAGAATGTATAAGCCATTCCCCCACCAATTAAAATAAAATCCGCCTTGTGAACTAGGTTTTCTATAACTCCTATTTTATCATTTACTTTTGCTCCACCTAAGATAACAGTAAATGGTTGTTCTGGATTATTTATCGCTGGTTCTAAATATTCCAGTTCTTTTTCTATTAGAAATCCAATTCCATTTGGCAATCTAGAAGCAATTCCGACATTAGAAGCATGCTCTCTATGACTTGTCCCAAAGGCGTCATTAATATAAATATCTCCCAAATCTGCCCAATACTTTCCAAGTTCTGCATCACTGCTACTTTCTTTTTTGCCATCAATATCTTCAAATCTCGTATTTTCTAGAAGTACAATGTCTCCATTTTTCATATTGTTTACTGCTTCTTCTACTCGTTTTCCTCTTGTTTCATAAACAAAAAGGATTGGTTTTTCTAGCAATTCACTCAGTCTTATTGCAATTGGTCTAAGGGTTTTTCCTTTTTTGTCTTCCTCTTTTTTTATTCTACCCAAATGGGAAAGTAATATTACTTTTGCTTCATGATCTACAGCATATCGAATTGTTTCTAAACTTTCTTTTATTCTGTTATCATCTGTTATAACAGAATCCTTCATTGGTACATTAAAATCAACTCTAATAATTACTTTTTTACCCTTTAAATCATAATCGCGAATTGTCTTTTTCATTCTATCACTCTTTCTATTCATGGGATTCATATTTATAACTATAGCTTCCGTCAGATTTTCTTGTTACTTCTACTGTATCATTTTTGTTTACTTTCCTATCCGTTCTAGGATTTGTCATAGTTGATTTTATATACCCATTTTCTATTAATGTTTGCATAGAAATACTATAAGTACCTCCTACATTCTCTAAATCAGGATATTGTTTTATGTTTAGTTGCACATAAGTTTCTGTTGCAAGATTAATATCTGTCAAAAATCTTTGATATTCTTTTTCCTCATCTCTTTTTAACATCCCAATCACTGAGGGAACCACAAATACTAGAATAGTAGCAATAATCGCTACAATTCCTAAAAGTTCTACCAGCGTAAACCCTTTTTTACTTTTCATTCTTATCACCTATCTTTACCTTATTATTATTTTATAACAAATTAATATATTTTACAAGAAAAAGGCTTTTTGCCCAGGACCAAATCATGAAAAAGATTAAATATACAGTTTAAGGCAAGTAATTATCTA
>CANPBV010000061.1 GCA_947572405.1 uncultured Mycoplasmatota bacterium
TAACAAAAGGTCTTCCTTTTTTGTACTCCATCCCCAAACCATTTTACACTATCTTCTACCAATCTAATTTTGTAAATCTGTTTTTTTTATGTTATACTATTGGACTAGGAGGACTTATGAAGAAGAAAATATTGATGACTATTATGATTTTCTTATCTTGTTTTTCTTTCATTGGTTGTAGTATAAAATGGGGCAAAGTGGAGCCAAAAGAGAACATCGAAAAAAATTCAAATTATACTACGAAAGAGTCAGCAGAATTAAATGAAATTGAAGGTGTTTTAATGAGGATAAAAAAAGACACTTTAACTAGAACAAGTGCAACCATTATCATATATGACTATACTTTAGAAGAACATATTTATGGACAAGCTTACCGAATTGATAAAAAAGAAAACGAAAAATGGACTTCTTTAAAAACATTAGATGGAAAAGAATGGACAGAAGTTAACTGGAATTTAATAGGGTATCACGTTGATGAACATGACCGATTAGAACTAAATATTGATTGGAAAGATATGTATGGAGCCTTACCAAATGGAGAATATCGAATCGTAAAAGATACATCAAAACAGGGAGAAACAAAACGTTATGAATTTTCTGTAGAATTTATAATTGAATCATAGAGAGCAAGAAATTCTTGCCTTTTTTTAAGCTTTATTTGATAGAATAAAAAGATAAATTATTGTATGATGAAAATGGAAGGGAGGAATTTATGAACCTGGGTGAAAAAATAGTCAAAATTAGAAAAGATAATAAAATGTCTCAAGATGACTTAGCTGAGGTTTTAAGTGTTACGAGGCAAACAATTTCAAATTGGGAAAATTCCAAAAATTATCCTGATATTGAAACTTTGATTCAACTGAGTGATAGGTTTCATATCTCTTTAGATACCTTATTAAAAGGTGATAAAGAAATGGTTGATAAAATGGATAAGAAAATGAAGAATGGAAAAAAATTTAAAATTGCTACACTTGTTTTAATATGTTTATTATTTCTGATAAGTATGATTGGTGTTTTAACTTATCAGATGAAAAGAGAAAAAGCAAGAAGAGAAGAACAAAGATATCATGCATTTATGAAGAATATTGAGGCATTAGGATTTGAAAAAGATGGAATTGGTTTTGCGCACATTGAAGAAGACGGAATTATTTATAAAGTTTTTATTAAAAGACCGCTTTCAAAAGAAAAATATATGAGCGCCAATTCAATACCTTTTAGTGATGAAGAAGCAATTTATGCCGATTATGATGGTGAAACCATAAAAGTAACTTATTTCAATGAAAATAAGACAACTGTTTATTGTGATCAATCTGGTAGTCTATTAAATGAAGCACAAAATAAAAATTCTACAGAAATTTATTATAAATATAAAGAGAGAACAATTTCTGTTATTACGAGAATGGTGAAACTTTTTGATCACATTTACAAATCGTATTCAGGATAATAAAATTCATAAAATAAAAGAGAAAAAATGGACTTCTCTTTTATTTTTGTGTTAAAATAAGAACAGGTGAGACCATGGAACGTAGTGAAGTAGATTTAACAAAAGTAACGCCTGCAATGAGGCAGTATTTAGAAATAAAGGAAGCAAACCCAGATGTTGTTTTGTTTTTTCGATTAGGAGATTTTTATGAAATGTTCTTTGAAGATGCCATTACAGTATCTAGAGAACTGGAACTAACTTTGACAAGCAAAAATGCTGGCCTGGCTGAGAAAATTCCAATGAGTGGGGTTCCCCATCATGCCGCTAATGTCTATATTGACAAGTTGATTGAAAAAGGATATAAAGTTGGAATCTGTGAACAACTAGAAGATCCAAAATCGGTAAAAGGAATTGTCAAAAGGGGATTAATCCAAATTGTTTCTAGAGGAACTATTTTTAACAATGAGTCTTTAGTGGAAAATGATTTTAATTATATTGGAAGTATTTTAGATTTTGGTCATGCATATGCTATTGCGTATGCAGATGTATCAACAGGGGCAATCTATGCAGAATTAGTAGAGCATAGTGCCAGTAAACTTGTTAGTGAAGTTGTTAGTATTGGATTAAAAGAAGCGATTCTTAGTGAAAAAGTAGATAAATCTATTGTATCTATGCTTAAGAATCAGTTTAAAATTTCTGTTTCTGTTTCTGATGCAATTGAGGAATTAGAAGAATATGGATATATTTATGAAGACATTGAAGACATGCGTTATATAGAAGCAATTAAGCATTTACTTACATATGTAACGAATACACAAAAAAGGAGCTTATCCCACCTGCAAAAAGCAGTGATTGAGGAACAAAAAAACCATTTGAAAATGGACATTCATACCAAAAGAAATTTGGAATTAACTGAAACTTTACGCTTAAAACAGAGAAACTTTTCTTTGATTTGGCTTCTGGATAAAACCAAAACCGCTATGGGAGCTAGAATGCTAAAATCATTTATTGAAAGCCCACTAGTTGATAAAGAAGAAATTAACCGTAGATATGATGTAATAGAAATTTTATTAAAAGAATTTATCTTAAAAGAAGACTTGTGTGAGGCCCTTTTTGAAGTTTATGATTTAGAACGTTTAAGTGGACGTGTTGCATTTGGAAATGCCAATGCTAGAGATTTATTACAATTAAAAACTTCATTAAAAGTATTGCCAACGATTCGTGACATATTAGAAAAAATTGGTTTTCATGAAAACATAGAGACTTTAGATGAGTTATATCAATTATTAGAAACCAGCATTTATGAAAATCCGCCTCTATCGATTAAAGAAGGATATTTGATAAAAGAGGGATATAGCCCTGAACTTGATGAACTAAAAAATTTAAGAAAAGGAGGAAAAGATTTTGTAGCTCGATTCGAAGCAGAAGAAAAAGAAAAAACAGGGATCAAGAATTTAAAAGTTGGATACAATAAAGTATTTGGCTACTACATTGAGGTTTCCAAAGGAAATGTATCTATGGTAAAACCAGAATATGGATATGAAAGAAAGCAAACTTTGACGAATTGTGAACGTTATATTAGTCCAATTTTAAAAGAAAAAGAAGCTTTAATTTTAAACGCTGAAGAAAAAATTATAGAGTTAGAATATACACTTTTTTCTGAAATTCGAGAAAAAATGAAAGGGTATATTCCTAGATTACAAAAAATTTCTAAAACCATTAGTGAAATAGATGTGCTACAATCTTTTACAACAGTTACAGAAGAAAATAACTACGTTAGACCAATTTTAACAGATGAAAAAATGATTGAAGTGATAGAGGATAGACATCCAGTTGTTGAAAAAGTAATTGATGGAGAGTATGTTCCAAATGATATCTTAATGGATAAAGATACAGATATTTTGCTTATTACGGGACCAAATATGGCGGGGAAATCAACTTATATGCGTCAATTAGCGATCACAGTTATTATGGCCCAAATCGGTTGCTTTGTTCCAGCAAGTAAAGCAATACTTCCAATTTTTGATCATATTTTTACTAGAATTGGAGCTAGTGACGATTTGGTAAGTGGAGAATCCACCTTTATGGTAGAAATGATGGAGGCCAACCATGCTATTAGCAATGCAACAGAGAATAGTTTAATCTTATTCGATGAACTTGGAAGAGGGACTGCAACATTTGATGGAATGAGTTTGGCACAAGCGATTATTGAGTATATCCATGATAATATTCATGCCAAAACTTTATTTTCGACACACTATCATGAATTAACAGATTTAGAAAAGAATTTAAAACATTTAAAAAATATTCATGTAAGTGCTCATGAAGAAGATGGAAATATTACATTTTTGCACAAAATAAAGATAGGTAGCGTTGATAAAAGTTATGGAATTCATGTTGCCAAACTAGCCAATCTTCCAGATAGTCTGATCAAAAGGGCCAATCAAATTTTAGCTGTGTATGAAAATACAGAAAAGAAACGAGATATTAAAATCCAGGAATCATTGCCAATAGATGAATTAGTAATTCCACAAAAATCAAAAGTAGAAGAGGAATTAGAGCAGATTAATCCCATGGAACTAACACCATTAGAAGCATTAAATATTTTGTACCGTTTAAAAAATGAAGTAAAGGGAAAAATAAAATCATAGAATAAAGGAGAGGGATTTATGAAATTATTAGAAAAAGAAAACTGGTGGATTTGGCTTATCTTAGCCTTTTTGTCAGGAGGAACTAGTGTTCTTGTGTTGGGGGCTTTATTAGATATTTATGATAAAGAGGCCTGGTATTATAGATGGGTACGAAGGCTCCCAAAATCACTACTGGTTATTGCAATTTTCTTATTTGGAGTGATAGCGCTTATCTCTACTTTTATACTTCCACATTTATTATCATTTGATATCAATAACTCAGTTGTCGCCATCATGGTCGCTATTATAGCCATCCTTTATATCGTTATAGAAATTTCTTTAGTGGTTTTTGAAATCCAAATTATATGTGAAGTGAATGCCAAATTAGGAACGCCAGGGAAAGAAATTTATCTATCTCCATACATTTGGCTTTTGGGGTTGATTATTCCAATTATTGGCTGGATTATGTTGATCGTAATGGTATTGTATTTACAAATATGGTATTTAGTAATGCTTTATCGAGGGACCGAAGTAAATCATTAGAAACACTATCAAGTTGTTTTTTTCTTTTGACAAAGAACATGATCTATAGTATAATAGTTAAAGTTAGAATAAAAGGTATGGAGGGGTAAGTATGGTAAGTAATTCTAAAGTTATTTATCTACAAAAGAAGGATGGGAAAAGCATTAAAGCCCATGTTGTAAGCTTTCTAAAAGACCAGACAACAGATAAGATGTATGTGATTGTGGCAAATCAAAATGGAAAAAATGTAAAAGGTTATGAGATAGTAGAAAATCAGGCAGTCATTCTATCAGCTTTAGAAAGTGGTATCTTTAAAGGATATAAAAGCAATCCTAATTTTTTAGATATTACAAATCAGTTCGAGGATGGAATTCATTTAGAACTAGTAAAAGAAGCCAAAAAAGAGGAAGTTTTAGATGTTGTCTATTATGTTTTTGATACTGACGTTTTAAACGCATATAAAGCTTCTTTATCTACATCAAATATTTTGTCTGATATTCGGTTTTTGAAGTCTTGGGAGAATGTGAGTGAAGAAGATATTCCTAAAATTGTGAATGAAAATCAGTATCCCGAACCTGCCTTTGTTATCTATGATAAAGCAAGCGATTTGGAATATGGTAGTAATGGGGAAGTTACTCCTTTAAGATGGACTGCTGTAAGTGATATTCCATATGAAAGCGATTCAAAGGTAGTTGATTTATCAATAGAAGACCAATTGGAAGTTCCAAGAACAGAGCAAGAGGAAGATAGTGAATTTGTGAAAAACAATAACGCTGAAGGAATTATGGATGATATAGAAAATAATTTTGAAGGGTATATAGAGGATGTTTATACTGCAGGACTAGAGGAATCTGAGGAAATTATTATTGAAGGAGAACCTATTATTTTTTATGTTTATGATCAAAATGTTATAAAAAAGTATAGTGCTTTATTAACAGACAGAACCGAGGATAGTATTGTAGTAAAGGATATAAAAACCATAGAGGTAGTAACTGGAGTAGAAGATTTAAACCTCCCTTATTTTCTGGCCAGAGAAGAAATAGAATTAGGATCTTATTTTGTAAATTATGATGATTATAATCCAACGATTGAAAATATAAATGGTAAGTTAATTGCGGTTGCTACTTTAAAGAATGCATTATGCAAAACAGAAGAAATGGCGGAACAAGCATTTGCAGAAGAACCACAAATAGAAACGGAAGAAATACCAACTAAAGTTTTGGTATTTAATGGTGATATTGATGTTTATGATAATCAAACACATTATACAATATGGGGTTGTTTTTGTACGTTAGTATCAGAGGAACCATTTATCATTATTCCAGATAAAAATGGTGTGAAAACAGTTATATATGAAGATGAAGAAGCCAGTTCAATTAGTGAGGTCTGTCAGAATTATCAAAATTTATATCCTAATGTTTCTGTTTATTTAACTAATAATGAAATAAAAGGAAATGATGCGATTACAATTGAGGAATATACGGTTTTTAAACCCCAAGCAAGTAAGAAAAATTCAACTTTGTTAGAGAAGGGGAGAAAAGTTTTAACTGAGGAGGAAATGATTGCTAAAAGGCAGGCAGAACTTGAAACTTTAAAACAAAATGGCATTTAAAAAAAACATTTTGGGTTATTGATGAGCGTTTGATTTTAGAAATTATGGCTTGTAATGATTGTGTGATAGTCAGCATAACAACCTATTGAACTGCTTTAAAATGATAGAAAAAGGATTTATTTCGTTTATTCATTAGTAAAGACATATAAAGTAAGGAAGTGGAAACAATGGAGACAAGAAAAAAGGTTGTAGGGACATTATTTTTTAAAGATGGGAAACTATTAATTGATAAACCCAGGAAAAGGCCAACTTATCAAATGATTGGGGGTAGTGTAGAAGCTGGGGAAAGTGAATATGAGGCAGCGATTAGGGAGTGTCATGAAGAGTTAGGTGAAAAAGCAATTTTTGATCCCCAAAAAGTGGTACCCTTTATGGACTTTGATGAAATCGCTACGAGTGATCAAAAAACATTACTACATATGTATATTTTTATGTATGAGGGAGAATTAGAGGGGGAACTTACTACTTCTTCAGAGATAGAAAACTTTATGTGGTTTGGAGCTGAAGATGATTTTTCACTTCTATCTAACACATTAAAGAATGAGATTGTTCCCACTTGTATCAAAGAAGGATATATAAGACTAACAAAACATAAATAGTGGTGTTTATTGATTAATTTCTTAAGTTATTTTTTATTTGGAAAATAGGGGAATTCTTTTGTGCAGATTATTAGATATACTTCAATAATTTTCTTTAAATCTGATTTTCCATTTGTAATAGCTATTTATTTCACAACTCGTAAAAAAAGTAGAAATTTTCCTTGAAAAATAAAAATCAAGGATTTTTTTGTGGCAAAAGAAAAATCACATTTCTGTGATAAATTTATTACGGGTTTTGAAAATTTGTAGTGCGTGTTTTCTTTATAAAATAAGAGACAATTCATTTACTGCTACATTTAAATGTAGTATTTTTTTATTGTATGAAATTTCTTCTTTATAAATGTGATGAAATTCTCTCTTAGATTTATAATTCATTGGAACGCATTTATCAAATCTGCATTTAGAACAAACAGTATAAGGTGGGGTAGAAATAGGTAACTTGTTCCACTCATCTTCTTGTTCAAATTCCTTAATAAGATATAACTTAAAACTTGTATCAATTCAAGATGCAAACTCTAGTGCTATATCAGGGTGAACATAGGTACCTTTACTATATCTTCCACTGCTTGGGATTATACCAATAGCATTGGTTCTCTTTTTCCATTGACTTGGAGACATTGTAAAAGCATTGTATCCTACTTCATTAATTTTAATTAAATAGTTCTTCTCACAAAGAATAAAAATCAAAAGAGTTTTTATTTGTCATCCATTTATTAATTACGTCTGCAGGATTGTTAGGATTTTTATATTTTGCTAAATCAGTTAGAGAAATGTAATCAACATTTCCTACTCGCATAACGCCAACAAGATTATTATTAACATTTATTTCTGTTTTAATTACTGCATTTTTCCTTTAAATCCCCCTTTGATTATTATATTATAACATCCTATTGATTATTTTTAAATAGGTTGTGTTCTACTTTATGACTGATAATATATATTAATCATTGTATAATTAAAATTATTATTTATTAGAAAATATAGTAATCAGTTATTATGTTGAACACAACTTTTAAATAAAAAAGGCTCGGAAATTCCGAGCCATCATTTGAAAATTTAGCCCCACTTCAAATGCATACCCAAGTGAGGCAAAGATAAACCGAACCATAGGGTTCGGATATATACTTCATGGTGCGTTTACTGATGGGGTTTTGCACCCACCAGTAAAAAAAATAAGTTCATTTGTATTGACAAATATATTATATCGCTATATTTCATATCAAACAATGTATTTTATAAAAAAAATGAAAAAGACCTAGGGCTTCTAAAGTTTCCTAGGCACTTTTCAATACTATTATATGTGATAAAAGAATATTTATACAATGTAATAATTCTTATCAAATCCCATTACTTTTAATACCTCGTCAATAGTAATAGAAGTTAGATTATTCTTTAAAACATCTAATTCTTTTGTAATTAAATTTTTCATTTCAATCGTTTGCTCATCTTCTAATAATAATTCTAATGACTTAATTATTATATACATATTTGTATGTAATGCTTTATCTGGAGATTTTTTATTTTTGTCTAATCTAATATAAAACGTACTTCTATATGTGTATAATCTATCATCATGTGCTGCTATATTACGAACTGAAGTTAAATTACCAAGTATATTTTTTAATAATCTATCATTTATATGAAAGTGCTTACTAATTTGTTGCCTATCTTGTTGTTTCATTAAACCATAAAACTTACTTATCGTTCCAAGTGATAATATTTTAGTGATAACCCAAGGTGGAACAACTCCATATTTATTCATATAATGCGTTATTGCATCATGTTTACCATTTCCTTTAATAATTTCATTTTTTATTTCATCAATTAATTTCTCTACATATTCCAAATTAGAATTATCACCTTTTAAATCAAAATTATTAGCATCTAAATAATTTTCTAATCCATATTTTTCAGCAAATAAATTAGCAATTTTCGTTTTTATTATTGCTTCTATTTCAAGAATATATTTTAGCATTATTATTTTTAAATTCTTATCAAATTTATACATCCCAAATATTTCTTCAAATGAAGCATTATCTTTATAATTTTCCTCTATTTTAAATATCCACTTATAAGAGTTCACAATAGAATAATATGAGTATTTATCAATTAAATATTTGGTGTTATCTTTATCTTTTATTGATACACCTTTTGAATTTAATATATCTATTAATTCACTTGCTGATTTAAATTCTTTATCCATTTTTCACCCCCATAAAATAATGAAAAAGACCTAAGGCTTCTAAAGTTTCCTAGGCACATCTCGTTATATAATATACACTTTTTATAGTTGATTTGTCAATACTTTTTGAACCTTTGAATCTATTTTTCAAGCTCTTAATTTTAAAGTTAATAAAAATAATCTATTCTTTCACAATACTAAATCTAACGATTTCTTCAAATTGTTTTAAGGCATTTATTTCTTCTTCATTTAATAATTCATTATGTTCTAAATAATAATTTTCTTCTAAATTTACAACTGATATAAAGGATTCATCGTATATTTGATTAAATCTTGAAATTGAATTAGAAAAATTTTGTATTTCTTCACTACTACTACAAAAATTATGTCTGTTTGTTTTTCTATCAGTAAAATATCTCTGAATTCCATCAAAACAATA
>CANPBV010000062.1 GCA_947572405.1 uncultured Mycoplasmatota bacterium
ATTGCTATAGGATTTATCTTTTGTTTGTAGATAAATAACTATAGGTTTCTGATAGGAAAATTCTTTTCATCAATTTTACCTTGTTTTTGACATTTCATATAGCTAAAGCTAGTAGCTTCATAATATATTTGATAAGTAAAGCAGGAGGAACTTAACCCACCTGCTTTTTTAGTTAAATATAAATTTTTCTATAAACTTCCACCACAATTCTTTATCTTCTGGGGATAGCTTATAATATTTTTCAATACCTTCTCTTGCTTTAGAGTCGTTTATGCCAATATCAGCACATATCTTTCCAAAATCAATATCTTTGTCTTTTTCTGAATTTCCTTCACCAGTACGGAGCCAAGTTTCATTTATGCTAAATTCCCTGCATATTGCTTTTATCGTCTGTTCCGTTGGATTGTTTGTTCCTGTTTCGATGCAACTTACAGAGTTTGCTTTTAATCCAATCATATCTCCAAAATCTTTTTGAGATTTATTCTTTAGGATTTCTTTTCTTACATATTTTATTCTGTCACCTATTGTATTCACTGAAAGACCTCCTTTTAAATAAATTATATCGTTAAATGATAAAAATGTCAATAATGGTATTGACAAAAATCATTTAATGATTTAAAATATTCGTATAATGATATTTAAAAGTTTACTACCCTGTATAGCTAACAGCGTTTGAACAAGAATATAAAAATGTTTTGAGAGATATTGAAAAAATGGCTACCGCAATTCCACTGGCTTTAGACGGTGGGTTAAGGTAGCAAAAAGTGGCGGCTTGGTGCATAGAGAATTCAGGATAGATACAAAGGCGGTGATAGTACATGTTAAAAGCATATAAATACAGGATATATCCTAATCAGGAGCAAAAACTACAAATTGCAAAAACATTTGGTTGTTGCCGATTTGTTTATAACCACACGCTTGCCTATAGAAAAGAAAAATACGAAAACGCTAAAGAGTCCGTCACTAAAACAGACTGCAACAATTATTGCAACAGGCAACTGAAGAAAGAACATGAATGGCTCAAGCAAGTCGATAAGTTTGCCTTGACAAATGCTATTTATCATATGGATTCTGCCTATCAAAAATTTTTTAAAGAACATGCAGGATATCCGAAATTTAAGAGCAAACATGATAACCATAAATCCTATACGACAAACTTCACAAATGGAAATATTGAGGTAGATTTTGAGAAAAGAAAAGTAAAACTGCCAAAATTAAAAGAGGTAAAAGCAAAGATACACAGATGTTTTGACGGCAGGATAAAATCAGCCACAATTTCGCAAGTACCAAGCGGAAAATATTATGTGTCAGTGCTTGTGGAAACAGAGCAAGGGGAGCTGCTACATACAAAGCAGAAAATAGGACTGGATTTAGGCATAAAAGATTTATGTATTACATCAGATGGAGAAACGTACAAAAATCCAAAGACAATAAAAAAATATGAGAAAAAACTAACAAAGCTGCAAAGACAGTTAGCCCATAAAGAAAAAAAGAGCAAAAACTATTATAAACAAAGAAGAAAGATAACATTATGCCATGAGAGGATAACCAATATCAGAAAAGAGAATCTGCATAAGATTTCCCATAAGATTATCAGCGAAAACCAAGTGATAGTTTCGGAAAATTTACAGATAAAAAATATGGTAAAAAATCACCATTTGGCAAAATCTATTACAGATGCATCTTGGTATGAGCTGACAAGACAGTTAGAGTATAAGGCAGATTGGAATGGGAGGCAGTACATCAAAATAGATACCTTCTATGCAAGCAGCCAGATATGTTCTTGCTGTGGATATCGGAATGTAGAAACAAAGGACTTATCTGTAAGGGAATGGGTATGTCTGAATTGTGGAATAAAGCATGATAGAGATATCAATGCTGCAAAAAATATATTGGCAGAAGGATTACGACAAATAGCATAAGATAAAAAAATACAAATAGGGACGGTTCAGCCCGAATTAACGCCTGTGGAGATAGTAGGTTACGAGGTCTAAGAAGCAGGAAGCCCTTTCGCTTTAGTCAAGGGGTAGTTCACAGTATATTGATTGATGATGAATTTTTACGGCTCAATTTTGAGCTGTCAAATTATAAATCAAGAGGTAAACAAAAGTAGGAAATGAAAATGAACGATTTAGTCTATCTAAAACATGATGAAATGGTATGTGATAGCTTACAGGAGGCGGAAAAGTTTGGAAAACGACATGATAAAGTATTACGTTCAGTTGATAGTTTGATAAAATCGCTCCCCAAAAATGGGGAACGCTCTATGTTTAAAGAAGTAAAAAGAAAAGCTGCTGATGGACAAATGCATAGAATGTATTTTATGAATCGTGATGGATTTTCTCTTTTGATTATGGGTTTTACCGGAAAGAAAGTACTTGATTTGCTACTAATACTAAACATACATACTGATTTAATATTGATTTACTAGATTTGAGAGCATCAACTACAGAAAATAAAGAACTAATAATTATAACTGAAACTATGTTAGATAGAAAATCCTAACTATTTATTGCTTAAATAAGATCCTATAAATATGCAAAAAAGAGGGACTATTTCCCCTCTTCCTGTTCCTTTTTTAAAGCTTCTAATCCTAAGCGGATAAGTTCTACAGTCGCTTCTGAACGTGTCTGAAAACGCCGTTCAAAGCGAAAATCTTCAATCGCATTGAACATATCATTATCTACAGAAACTGTGTACCTGGGCTTATTAGTAGCCATTTGCATCACCTCATTTATAATTATACACCAGTGAACCAAAGAAGTAAAGAACCAAATATTCAAAAAACTATTGACAGTGAATCAGTGAACTACTATAATGAACAATAGGTTCAGTGATTCACTACACCAAAGAAGCAATTTATATCAACTACACTTTTCCGAAAAAAAGCCAAGAATGGAAGGTAATTTCTATGAATCATATTAGGGAGCCTCCTACTACATAAGTACCGAAAATAGCAAGTTTGTGAAAGTAGGAGCCAAACATGAAGAAAAATTACATATTTAGAGATTTTCAATTAAATAATACTGAGTACCGAAAAGAGATATTTATGGAGGGGGATATTACTATCCCAATTACAAATATAGAGGAGTTACCAACAGACATCACTAGAATAGTCAATCGTTCCTTATCCAAGACAATACAGGAATTTGAACATAACTATGGAAACATATCTGATTTGTCAACCTTAACACTTGAGGCATGGTTAGAAGTGAATGAAGGTAAGTTACATAAACATCGTATCAGCTTGATTTTATTGGATAATGTGGGGCTTGTGAATGACGCAAGGGTAGATATTGATATCCAGCCCAAAGACGATTGCTATTTAAGTTTTGCTACCTATTGTGTCAATAAACTGAGTGACTATTTCTTTGCAATTTAAGAGGATACTATAAATAAAAAATGACTGATACTAGGATACGGACCAGGTTAAAGATGTTACAGTCAAAAATAGAATGAAAGGAACAAAAGCTGCCCTCTATAGAAAAATATCTATAGGGGGTAGTGAAATACTAAATATAATTCCTAAAAAATACTAAGAAAAGGAGAATTATTGATATGCCCAAAAGAATAACCACAAGGAATCTTACCCATATTATTACGTCAAAGATGGTAGTGGTGTCAAAGGTAAGACTCAACTATTTTAATGGTGAGTATGAGAAACGGGAAATAGAGTCAGATAAGTTGATAGAATCCTTAGAATTTTTAAACGAATCGGAGATATTTGCAGAAGCAGTTGACTGGACGTATCACCGAATTCATGTCCAGGATAGAGAGGATTTGATTAGGATTCATGGAGGAAGAATGTCCTCTTATATGCCATGTACGGTTGATTTTGAGTTACATATGGCTAAAGGTGTAGATATAGGGGATATCGAGAAGAAGTTGTTAATAGAAGAAGAGGAATGTTCTCATTGAGGATTTAAAAAATGAAGAAGTATAAAGGTATGAACCAAATGATTATGGAAACTATAGATTTTTTATAAGTTACATAACTGTAAGAACTATCTGTCCGAATTGAGCATCTCCACAAGTGGGGACGGAGTAGTTATCCCTGAAACCATCTTCTACCACCTTGCCATGAAAGCAAAGAACAAAGCAGCAGAGAAATTTCAAGCTTTGGTAGCAGATGAAAGATAAAGGAGTGTAACTGTAAGAATGAAATTATGAAAGTGAATTATGATAATGAGCAACCAACTGTATCAGCAAGGGAGCTTTACAGGAAATTGGAGATAAGAACGAAATTTACAACATGGTTTGAAAGAATGTGTGAATATGATTTTTCAAGTGGAAAAGAGTTTTTTCCCAAAATTGGGAGAAACCTCTGAAAACGGTGGCGGACCATATTTAGATTATGATTCGACACTTGTGCTGAAACCTGTTTCTTATTAGCTCTATACACCTAGAGAACCTCTACTGTTAAAGTATCGTTTCTTGTGTTATGTCAGCTTGTTGGTATGGTTCGTTTTAAAGACAAGTCGAAACTATAGAAATCATGCATCGCAACAAGTTACGATATTCTTTCAAGATTTCATTGTATATAAAAGTAGGGGTTAAAAATAGAAAATTTTGCCAGAGGAAGCAAACAGCCAGAATATTGAACCGATAAGGAAATCGGATATCCTGCTGCTAGACTTGCATAGTTATCAATAATTCCATTTTTGAAAGAAAGATAGGGTTATTACATAAACAAGAAAAAACGGCTCTATAAAGCTGTGAGAGTGTCAGAAAGGAGAGTTAAAAACATGGATAGATGTATCGAAAATATGATTGAGTTTTTGCAAAATGAGGAAAGAGCAACGGTTACTTTTTCACAAGGAAGATATAAAACCAGAATCGGCAAGCTAGCCAAGGAGAGGCCAAAGGAATGTCAGATTGTGGCAGAGAATCCAGATGGAAGCTTATGTGCTCATATTCCTGTTACATGGATAAAGATAAATCCTGGCTATCAGCTTACCGAAGAACAGAGAGAGCAGAAAGCGGAAAGCATGTGGAGGAATTTTCATAAATGACGATTATAATCGACGTGAAACGGGGTAATTTAGGCTTGAAATGGTGTGAGGGTAGAAATATAAGGGTAAGAGAATAAAAGGCAAAGATGGGCTTTTAAACATTAAGATTACTTTTGCGAATTTGGTCTATCAGATTTACAATAGCCGCCACTACTGCCAATAGTGACGGCTGACCGCTTTTAGCGGAGGTTTAAGCTTATTGTGTGGGTAGAGCCGCTTCTATGGTTTCCCCTTTTTTATGTTTTTACTATAGTATATCTAGCAGCAGGTTTCAAGGGTCAAATACAAAATTGCAGTAAGGTAAACTACCCATTGTCTAAAGCCAGTGGGATTGCGGCCACATTATTTCAATAAGCATATCCGAAAAATGGACAATAAAAAGTTTTACTAGAAGCACAGAGAATATTGACTGATAAATTAATCCGCATAGGACACCGTAGTATTGTGTTTATACCTGACAAATTATTAATAGTAGCAGAAGAAAGTAATGAATTTTTGGCTTGGATAGTATAAAAATAAAAATTGTCACTTTAAAAGGGTTATATATAAATAAGCAAGCTCTATATGGGCCTTATAAAGTGACAACTTTTTAAAAGGATAAAAATTTCACCAGAAAAAGGGAACTATTTAGACACTCCAATATATACATATCCCATTATTAAATTGTTTAAATGGTTCCCCTTTTGAAGAACATGAACAGAAAGATTTTCAACATATCAAACAGAATCATGGTTTTTGATAGAAGCTGGGCTGTATGAATGTTATATGAGAACCACAAATTCTATTGCTAAATAGATAAAAATAAAGCAGTATCTAAATTCTATCCTAAGTACTAAAAAAGGGGATGTTTTGCCCTTTTTTGCAAATTCTTCTAGGACAAAAGGGCAAAAGATGCCCTTTTCGGTACTGCTTACTAAAATAGATCATTAATTAAATTAGATCCATTTTGGACTTCTAATGAGGTTCCATTTATAATTAATATTTTAATTACTAATATACTAAAAATGATTATATTCTTTATGATAAAATCTATAGTTAGTAGAAATATTTGATAAAGACTTTAATGTATCCTAAGTACTACTTTGTACACAAATGTGTTAATTTTTTCCAAATCTTCTAGGACAAATGTACGCAAATGTGTGCATTTCGGTACTGCTTACTAAAAGAGATCAATTAATTAAAAGAGATCCATTTTGGACCTCTAACGAGGCTCCATTTATAATTAATATTTTAAAATGTTAGAAAAGTATATAGAGACTTTTGTGTAATAGGAAATATTCCAAAATCCTTTCTTCCAACTAGGCTTACAAATGAATTGATTTCTATACAAGAATATAAAAATTATTATAGGAAAGGATGTGCTGGGTAGCAGATATAGTTATAACATTTAACATAGTCCACTAATAGTTGGGCAATCGCTGTAAACAGCTCATGCCTTTGTTCGCAATCTACGATTGCTCACAAGTGAATATATTTAATAGATTGTTGATAAAAAAGAAGAAATATAATATATAGGATTGATTAGTAAAAACATGTATCAGATTTAGGAATGGTAGTTACTTCATATTTTAATAAAAAGTAACTACAGGAAGGAGAAATGTAAATGTACGTTACCGTTCAAAAAGTATATGGAAAATCAAAGATACAGGGATATTCAAAAGATGTAGTTACTACAAGATTACAGTTAGGTACTACAATTCGTTATGGTTGGACGTATTCAAAAGAAAAATTTGAGAGAGAAAATTATTCTTATAAAATTACTGTGAAAGAGTCATATCGAGAAAATGGAAAGGTAAAGCAGAAACAAGTGGTCATGGGAACATTTCACTGGTTTGATTTTATAGATCATTATGTTTATAATGATGAATATTTTTACAGAAAATTAGTAGATATATTTCCTGATAAACGAGGGCAGATAGACAATATTTATGACAAAATTGATAAAAAGATACAAGAAATACAATCAATAGAGTCAAAAAAATGGACAAGTTCACAAGAATATAAGGTACATAATAAACACCTAGAAATGATAAGCAATTATGAATCAAAGAAAAAGGAGTGTGATGAGCTATGGGGAGAAGGATATTTTGAACAGATATTTGATATTCATATGAAAATAATGAATCAACAATTATATGAACAGATTCCACAAATCAGAGCTAAGAAGATAAAGGAAGATAAAGAAAAACGTGAATATGAGCGTAGATCATATGAGGAATTTCAAAAGAATTGGGATAACTTTTATAAACAATATACGAGTAGTAGTTACTCAATCGGATTAAGTAGTAACTACAGTGATAAAGAAAAGGAATACTTAAAGAAATTTTATAGGACATTAGCAATAAAATATCATCCTGATGTGATAGGTGATAATGAACCAATGCAATTTTTAAATAAGCTAAAGCAATCATGGGGAATTTAGAAATTAGAGAAAGTTATTTAATCTGAGTGAAATAAGGCTACCGCAATCCCGCTGGCTTTAGGCATGGGGAGTGTCAAAGAGTAAATAGAAGAAAATAAAAAGAAAGGAATGGTAGATAACAATGTCAAGCTTATTCGATTCATGGAAAGAATATGAAAAAGGCTTTCAGACTGAAGAAGATGCACAGAATCATCTTAGAGATAGAATGAAAAAGTTCATAAAAGAAACCAAAATAACACAGAAAGAAATAGCAAGACAGACTAAAATTAGTGAAAGTGTAATATCACAGTGGAAACATAATAAAGATATAGGATTTTCGGCAAATAATACATTATTGTATCTGTATGATGCAGAAAGGTTAAATATATATCTGTCAAGTAATGGATACTAATAATTAAAAGAGATAAATATTTTGCATGGTCGATTTGTTAAATCGTTAAAAGGAATTATAAGGATATTTCTTATCCTTGCCATTTACTTTGCCTATGAAATTCTTCTTTTATGTGTATAGCAAAATGGGATAGAGAGATAGAATTAATATAAAGATATACATTTAATATAAATAAAATATTATTATAGTTAAAATTATTAAGATTAAATTGAGGAGGAAATTTGAATAGTGAATAAAGAAGCAAATATCAGTGCTATCAAAATAAAAAGTATTCAAGCAGCTAGTTTATACCGTTATAATAATGGATATAAATTTTTATTAAAACAAAAGGATAATAGGAAAAATAATTATTTAGAATATAGAGAATCTTTTCTTGATTTTGGCAATGCTATTATTAACAATAGTTTATTTGCTATATATGTTCGTAAGCATGGTGTAACTGTCAATAGGCATAATATAAGTTTAGATTTTTTAATGATGAAATTTGATAGGGGAGTTGATCAAGATGATTCCGATAAAGAAAATATAAAGCCATCAATGACAATACAAGAATTAAGAGATTATTATTATAACAATGGGACAATCGTTAATTGGGAGATATTTAATTCTAAAACAGGTAAACTAATTAAAGAAAAAATTATAGACTATAAAATGCTCTTGAGAACTCCAGGAAAAGCAAAAGAAGGTCAATGCCTTTTTATTAGAAAAGAGTTACATGAAAAAGTATTTAACTATCTTACAATGGGACTTTGGAATCGGATGAAAAATGAAAAGGGTGCAAAAATAGTAGAAATGTCTGCTTATTCTACTCTTATTACTGCAACTGCAATAGATTATATTCAGATTCCTATAGAGAACATATTTGTCGTTAAAGATCAAGAAAGTATTTGTTATAAAAATGCTGTGACTGTAAAAGCAAAAAAAGTTGAATCTATTAAAACAGAAAGAAATGATTCTGCTATTGAACAATATATCAATCAATATGGACTAACATTTTATAAAAAAATAGCGAAAGAGAATCCAACATTAAACTATGTACATAAAGATAAAAATGAATTAGAAAGTTATGGAGTTAATATGGACTTATGTCCTCAAAGGGAGAGTACATATTCTAAAATAGAGTGTTATTGTGAGAGAAAAAAAGAAGCATCCAAAATTACAAATATCTTATGGGACGGTATGGGATTAATTGACAATTCTATTTTTCCTGATAACATGGAAGGATTTATATATTGTAGAAGTCATTTTTTTAAGTCTTGTTTATTTAAGGGAAATATTCAAAGCTATTTCAAAGATTATTATGGAGATAATTACGATAAAGCATATGAAACAGATATGACTAGGCGAAAAATAAAAGTTACAGAAATTAAAGTACCGCCCAGGGCTTTTGCAGCTGCAAACGCACCCGCTCCAGACGCTCTGTCTGCAA
>CANPBV010000063.1 GCA_947572405.1 uncultured Mycoplasmatota bacterium
AAAAGGATTTTTACTTTTTTCATTCAAAATCCCCATAACTCTTTACACTAAGATAGAACAATCCATATTGCACAAATGATTTAAATAAAACCATGGCCTTCTACCCTTATAAGTATAATGTGTCCTCAGAAAAAAATTTTTCTCTTTTTGTCGAATCGTTAAAAAAATATGATTGGTTAGAAAAATCTGTATTTAAAACGATGAAAAAAACACAAATCTTTGAAATCAATTTGTATTTTTTACTCATTTCAATATTTTTTATACCTCTTCATAAATTTCATCAAACAAAGAATATAAAATTCCTTTTGTCTTTTTTCCTAATCTTTTTTCTACCACTTTTATATACCCTCTTACTTGAGCTTGATAAGAGGCTTTGTCAATATTTTTGAGTTTGTAATCAATGACATAGCACATATCTTGATCTTCTATCAACAAATCAATAATGCCATGAAATTCTATCTCATCATCCGTATCTATAATCTCTAGTTCTTGATAAAAAGATGGAGACTTTAATTTGGCCCAAAAATCAGCTTGAAAAAAAGCTTTTAATTTTTGATATTCGAAATGAGACAACTCCATTTTTTCTAAACTTTCTTCAATATGATTATAATCTATATATTGAAAATATTCGTGCAATTTAACACCAAGATTTAATCGATCTTGCTCCTTGGCATCTAAAATATGATAGCTACTTGAAAAATTTCTTTCCTCCAATTTTCTTCTTTGAATATCAAGATGAATATAATTGCTTTTTTGACTCGATTTTTCTAATGAAGATTCATAATTGGCCTTTTTTAATTGCTCATAATCCTTGGATAATAAGAGATTTTCTAATGAACAAGGTACTATATATGGTTTCAATTTTGATTTAACAGATAATAGAATATCATAAAAACTTTTGTATTTTAAGCGCACTTTAGAATCAACGAAATCATTAGAATTGGTTGCTTCTCGGTCACTCAAATTGGTTACAAAAATCATTTTTTCTTTTGCTCTTGAAAGTGCCACATAAAAAACTCGAATTCGTTCAGAAATATCTTCTTTATTCCATTCTGCTTTTAATAGTTCTTTATAAAAATTTTCTCTAATTCCTGCATCAAAATGAGGGACAATAAAACCTAATTTTTGATCAAATAAGAATCGTTCTTTTAAGTCTGCTTTCGAGAATTTCTTTTGTAACCCTGCATAATAACAAATATGATATTCTAATCCTTTAGATTTATGAATCGTCATTAAATTGACGGAATTACTATCTGCTTCTTGGTTCCTACTAAATGTAACATCGGTTTCGCCTTTTATCGCTTCTTCTAAATAATAAACAAAATCAATTATTTGATATCCCATTTTTTCTAAATTTCTGGAAACATCTAATAAATAATCTAACTTAATACTTAAAAGTTCAATGTTCTGTAATTTTAATATTGCTTGATAAATATCAAAGTCTTGGTAAACCTGTTCTAACAATTCAGATAATGTATGTGTTTTTGCGTATTCTGCTAGCAATAACATTTTTTGGTGTAATTCATAAATAGGACATGTGCAATCATTTAAGGCATCCATAAAATCTTCTTTGTGTTGCATAAAAAATACAAACAGTTTTTCATCTTCTATTTTTGAAAGAAATGATCTAGAAACACTCATAACTGCATATTGCAAATGATTTCTGGCATAATTGAAATCCAATATAGAAAGTATCCATTTCATAATATTTTCTATTACAAAAATTTCATCTGAATAAACAAACTCTTCATCTTTGTGTACCAATAAAGGAATTCCTAAATAAGTAAATATTTTTTTGTATAAATCAAACGAAGTTTTACGATCCAAAAGAATGGAAAAATCATGATAAGTGATATTTCTTAATTCATGATTATCTTTATCATAAACTTGATAATGATTTTCTACTTTTTTTTGAATATCGTTTGCAATAATAAAAGCTTCTATTTCTTCTGTTCGGAAATTTTTTTCATGTTCGGTTCCTTTATATTCATAATCTAGTATTTCAAAGTGATAATCCTGAATGGTTTTCCCACCCTTTTCATATTCTTGATTTCCAAATATCATTGCATGGCCAGATTTATAATCTGCCCCACCTATTTCTTCATCCATAAATTTTTCAAATAAAAAGTTAATATCTTCCAATACTTCTTTTCTAGAACGGAAATTTTTATTTAAGTCGATCTTTTCTCCTTCTTTGTGAGCACTATAATTATTATATTTATCCATAAAAATATTGGGATTCGCATTTCTAAAACGATAAATCGACTGTTTAATATCGCCTACCATATACACATTATGATTCGCAATTAATGAAATGAAATAATCGCCAATATCATTGGTATCTTGATATTCGTCAATCATAATTTCATTGGTGTTTTCCTTAATCTTATTTGCTATAACAGGATATTTCTCTAATAATGTAATAGCAAGTCTTCCAATATCTGAAAATTCATACAAACTTTCTTTCTTTTTGTAATTGAACAATTTTTGATCAAAATCTTTTAAAATAGAAATCAAAGTTTCTACTGTTTCTTTTGTATCATAAATAGAATTTTTTAAAGAAGCCCTATTTTCATATGTACAAAGTTCTTTTAGTCGAACAAAATGTTCTTTTAATAAATCATAAATTTCTTTCAATTTTAAAAGTTCTTGTTCCTCTATTTTTTTGCTCCTTGTAAATGAGGGAAGCGAAATTGTTGATACTACTTTATAGTCATCATAATTAGCGCATGAATATAAAGGTTCTAGAATTTCTCCTACACGTAGAACAAACGCTACCCCAACAGGATGATTCGCACTACTTTTTAACTGGGTTAATAAATTGAAAATATCTTCTTTCTCATTTGTTAAAATTCTTTCATATTTCCTTACTTTTTCTTCAATAAAGGATTCTTCATAATACGTTTCTAAATAAGTATCTAAATATTCCTTCTTATGAGCAATAGACTCTAAAGAATCATTCAATTTTAAACAAATATTTTTAATTTTATCATCATCTTTAATCGTAAATGTATTGAGTAGATTAAAAAAACCTGGATCTTTTTTTTGATAAAAATAATCAAATACTTCTTCTATTAGTTCCCTTTTTTTCATTCCCAACACAATATTATCTGCAATTCCAATGTCTTTTTTAATTCCTAATAAGTAATGATACTTTTTTACGAGTGACAAGCTATAACTATCAAATGTGGTAATGGTTGCACTATCTATTTTTTCTAATTCTCTTTCTAGACTTGTATTTCCATTTTCAATTTCTTTTTTGATTTTTTTTCTAACCCTTGTCTTCATTTCAAAAGCGGCTGCTTTCGTAAATGTTAAAACGATCAAAGAAGTAACAGAAACTCCTCGTTTTAATTTTTCGATGATTCGCTCTGTTAAAACGGCTGTTTTCCCACTCCCTGCTCCTGCACTTACAATTATATTATTCCCCTCTTGATAAATGGCTTCCCACTGTTCATCAGTCCATGTCGCATTTGCTGGTTTGATTGGTACCATGTTTTTCACCTCCTAAAAATTCCAAATCTTTAAACTCTTTTAATCGAACAACATTTTTGGGTTTTAAATAACAAATATCGCGATATGAACAATAGTTACAACTACTAATTTGTTCTTTCATTTCACTGGAAAACTTTTTAGGAGCAACTTTAAAGTCCGCATTTTCTACTGCTTTTTCTATTTCACTAATATTCTTTTCTACAATTTTTAACAATTCTTTTAAAGTTTCCTCTCCTAACAAACGATTCGAAGCATAAAAGTCTCCATCTTTTTTTACTCTTACGCCTTTTATATAACTAGAGATTTCATAATGCGTATCTAACCTACTTATAAATTCTGTTCGTTTTAAACTAATACCATCTAACTTACTTTGTTCCCATAGTAAATCATCCAAGGTCTTTCCTTCTGCATAATTAGGAAGAATAGTAGCTATAGATTCAATATAAGCTCCACCCAATTTATAATGTTGAAACTTCTTTTCTTTTGAAATCAAATATAAATAAATTAATAACTGCATATTCATTCCATAAATAACTTTAGATAAATCACTAGTTGCAAATCCTGTTTTATAATCAATTACAATTACATAGGAATTTTCTCCGTCATCAACAGTCATAATTTTATCAATTTTTCCAAATATTTTAAATGTGATATTTTTGCTTTCCGTCCATTCAATGGTTTCTTCAAAAAAGGTTGGTTTAAATTCTGAATGGGTAAGCTGAGTATCCATAATTTTAATTAGTTTTCTAATTTCTAATTCATATTTCTGCAAATAAAAGTTTCTTTTTTCGATCGGAACCATTTCTATTTGTTTCAATTCTTCCCTGATAATATCATCTAAGTCTTTTTCTTTTTTAAAATATTTTTCTAAAATAGAATGAAATAAGTTTCCGACAATTAAACTAGTACTTTCTATAAATGGTGGTACAATTTTTAAAATAGAACCAATATAATATTTAAATGGGCATTCAAAAAACTTCTGCATACTGGTATAAGATAATACAACATAAGGGACATATTTTTCGAATACCCATTTATCGATTCCTGTAAATTGATTGTCATAATCCCCATAATGAATTGTTTCAAGGCCATATCGATGAATCAAATCTTCTGTCTTATGATTAAAATGAATCCATTCATCTAAAGAGGAATTTAAAAGATAAGTATTATAGTTTTGATTGGTATAATGGTACTCTCCTTTTTCTATTTCGTACTGTTCTAAGAAAGTTGATTTTAAATATTCTTTAAAAGGACTCTTTTTCTTGAAGCTTAAAAATATGTGAGGAAGTGATTCTATTTTTCTAACGATTTTTTGTTCTTCTCCTATTGTTTTCTCCAAAGAAGTTGAAAGTGCCAAAAGCGTTTTCTGCTCATCACTAAAATAATCTGTGTCTTCATAAATAGTTGGAAATTCACCTAAATTAACTCCCATTAAGAAAATATAGTCATCTTCTTTAAAAGGGGTTGCCTTAAAATCCACTTCTTTTACGACATTATGATAATGCTCTTTTTTTATACTTGTTCTTTTTAATTCATAAATTAAGATTTCCTTTATTTCCAGGAAGGTTCTTGATTCGTTATAATATTTGTTAAAAATGGAAATAAGCTTCTCATAAATCTCAGCATAAAAAGGGTTTGTTTTTGCATATTTATTTTCTAATTCTAGAAATAAGTCTGGTAAACTTTTTAAAGGGGATTCGTATGGGATCATTTTTAAAAAATCTTGAACCATTTGATATTCAAACAAAGCATGTGAATCATCAAATTCTAATGGAATACCAAATTGATAAAATATTTTTGATAGAACACTTCTGTAGTCATTATTTAAAGCTCCTAAAAAAATATGATCAATTGGGATTCCTTCACTTAATAGACAAGAAATTTTTTCGGCGGTTCCTACTACTTCTTGTTCTAACGTTTCATATTCGGTTACTTTCGGAACAAATGTTGTAGTAATTTCTTCTAAAAATTCCACTTTGGTATAAATATCCAAACGGGAAAAAAAGGGTTTCATTTCATAGTATTCATATCCATAGATAAATACGTGAGATTTTTTTAATTGTTCTATAAATGCGGGATGATAAATAATGAGTCCTTGTTTTTTCAACCATTCTTTTTTTTGAAATAAATCTGGATCTTGATCTTCTTTGGTAACACTATACATTGCCTCTAATAGAATAGCGCCATTTTCGGGAATCAGGCCAAATTCTTGGCAAAGCTTTAGTAATGCTTCTTCATGATATTCATAAAATAAGAGGTTTCGTAATTCTGATAATGTCAAAAACTGAATGTGATAAAACTTGGATTCCCTCGAGCATTCTCTTAATAACGTCATCTTATAACTGGATGGTGCAATAAAAATATTGGATTTTTCTTTCAATTGTTTAAATGGTATCATATTTTCACCTTCTACTTAAAAAAAGTATAGCATAGAATACATTTGTTCGTCAATGATAAATCCAATATCTATTTTTTAGGGCCTTTACATCAGTTTCTATCAGCTTGTTTATTTTCTATTTGCCGTCTATTACTTATCTACGGACAGTTTTTGAAATCAATATAAAACGTGTTATAAATCCAGTTTGTTAAAACTCCTCTTATAAAACTTACATTATAGATGGTAAGAAAGTTAAGAAAAGAATTATGTCCCTATTTAATACTGGCTTAACTCTATAAATGAAAAAAACGAGAAAATCTTTTTTGCGTGCAGTAATTTTCTCTTTTTTCTTCTCCTATTTTAATTATATCAATCAGAAGGCTTAGATCACACCGATGTTATACGTTATTAGACGTAGGTTCTATCCATTAAAGCCTTATAAATACTTGTCTAATCCAAAACTGTCCGTAGGTAAGGTCCTTTTTCTTCTTTGACGACTCCTACTTCCACTACATTCCTAGTGTATATGGATTACTTGCTGTTCCATCCCCTCCTGTTATTTTTACTTCGGATTTTAGATATAAGACTGGACGCACACCATCGATGCCGTGCGCGTAGTCGTAGTAGACATACCCGGCCATACCCACATAGAACACGCCGTTCGCGTAGGTGCTAGTAGGAGTAAGTGTCCATTGATGATAAGATGGACTGTATAGCCAGCTCTTCTCTGTACATTCCGCTTTTGCTGAACTTCCATCCCAATTATATAAAGTTGTACTATCGCATATACTTCCTCCATTACTTGCATATGCATAATCGACAGTGGTTATCTAATGACAACCTTTTTATTAAAAAGATTTTTACACTTCTTTATTTAAAATCTTCTTTTTTAATAGCTAGTCCTTTCTTAACATCTTTCTTTTCGCATCAACTATTTCAATATCATTAGATACATTAGATATAGAATTATTCTTCAAATAAAGTAATAAATGTTTTAATCCACTTCTAATTGGTATACTATATTCATGTCCTAATGCTATACCTTGTTTTACTCTATCATAAAAGTTTTTTAATTCTTTTAGCATTTGTTTTTTATTATTTCTTAATGTAACTATACTTAGATACTCATCTATAAAATCTTGGGGTGGATTTGTTTTCCACACAGAATTTCTATATAATTCATCAGTATATATTCTAGGAACTTTGTCAGTTGGCATCTGTGATATTCCAATCATTTTATGGTAAGTTTCTCTAATTTTTTCCAATACAATATGATAAAAATGATAAAAATACGGACTATCATCCAATAGTAAATTTTCTAATTTTTGCATTTTGTTATCTATAATTGATATCTGTTCTTTAGTTTCATCTATACTTAATGGAGGAAGTTTACTTCTAAATCTATTTAACACATACTTTTGAAGTCTAATTATAGAATCATCTTTAGCATATACTATTGAGCCTTTTCCTAATATAGATAACGCTGCATTATCTTGATGCAAAAATTCATTTTCGGCCATTAAATATTCTTCTTCAATTGGCTTTTCAAAATATTCTACCTTTATTTGTGTACCATCAATTTCTATTAACTTTTTTCCTCTAAACATTCTATTAGGATTATAATTATCAAAAATTATATGCAAATCTATATCGGAATTTTTAGTATTAAATCCCGTTAAACTACTTCCATAAACAATAATTCCAAGAAAATGTTCATCTTCAATATAATTCATTTCTTTCATAAATTTTTTAACTGCATTAAATGTTTCTTTTGGAATTATAGGTTGATCTAACTCAATACTATCTAAATCTATTTTATCGTTTACTCTTACATCTTCGTAATTTCTACTTTTTATAGGAATTCTATGATTATTTTCATCAAAAGCTAAAGTTCTTTTAGCATAATCATAAAACTTTCTTATTTCATCAAGTTTCTCTTCAGTAGTTTTCTCTTGATATTGTATAAGCTCAAAATACATTTTTAAAAATTCTGGTTCAGGAATACAATATATTGAAAACATGGCTTGATATTTCTCACTTGTATATAACTTGAATCCTTTATATGTTTCTATTCTTGGGATACCATTTAATTCGTGATAAAACCTTCTTATCATTTCTATTATCAAATTATATAAATGATCAAAATAATAATTATACTGTTTTGATACTGCATACTTTTCCAATCTTTCAATTCTATTACTAATTGTAGCTAATTTTTCTTTAGCTCTATCTTCTGTGATAGGAGGAACACCATTTTTAAATTTATTTAAAATATATTCTTGTAAGTAATGCATTGCATTACTTTTTTCATATATAATTTCGGCCTTTCCAATAATAGATAAAGATGCATTACTTTGTGTCATAAAATCTTCTTCAGCATTAATGTAAATCTCTCTTATTGTTTTTTTAAAATATTCTATTCTCATTCCGTCTATATATGCATTTCCTCTTATTAAAGAAAAATTATCTAAGTCATTATATACAATAAGCAAGTCAATATCTGAATTTTGGGTATTAAGGCCATACTTACTGCTCCCATAAAATAATATTCCTATAACATTTTCATCTTGTAGATAATTTTTATCTTTTATAAATTTTTGAATTATTTCATGTACTATCACTTTATATTTCTCCTTTTCAATAGCAGTTATTATACCATTTAAAAATTATTTATCAAGTTTATATCAAATTTTTTTTAGCAATTCTTCACTATTAAAATATAACAGGATATGACAATGCACCACGAAAATACCTTATACCTTATAAATAAAGGCTTTCAGATGTTTTTTGTTGCACCACCACTATTTTTGCACTTGCAAAAATGAATACAAAACCTAAAATCTGTATTCAAAATCGAATATCAATATTCTATAATCGCTTATTTTTAAAGAAAAATACTGTATTCACTTTTGAATACAACTATAATTTTTAGTTGTCATTAGATATATACAGGCTCACTTGGATACATTAACGCTACTTTTCCTGTCCATTTTGTTGGATTACTTCCATACACTGTCGTCCCATTCTCATACTGATACATCTGGGCCCTTGTAACATTTGATGGACTCCATCCCCCTAGGTTCCATACATGACTTTGATCTACCATGTTTTGATATGTTGCATTAATACTATTCCAATAGGTACTATTTAATTCCCCTTGTAAGCTGGCTGTACTCCAATCATTTATATCACTACTATTCCATTGCTCACTTGTACTATAGAAGTCATTTTGTATAATTTTCATCTGTCCATTAAATACTCCTATCATTCGAAATAACTTTCCATTAAATGATACATAGTTATTTGGATCCGCTCCTTGGTACCGATATCCTCCT
>CANPBV010000064.1 GCA_947572405.1 uncultured Mycoplasmatota bacterium
TAACAAAAGGTCTTCCTTTTTTGTACTCCATCCCCAAACCATTTTACACTATCCAGAATAAGGTTATACTTGACAAATCGGTAAAAAATGGTATGATATAGCGATCAGGAAGAGATCCTAAAGTATCCTACTTTGGGATATATGGGGGGTTTTATGAAATATATACTTACAAAAAACGATTATGAGGATATCAGAACATTAATAATAATTAGCAATTCTATATGGGAAAACTATCAAATCTTAGCTAACTTAGAAATAGCAGGAAAAAAAGAAACCGCAGATTATCAAAGAACAATTGAAAAATTGCGTTCTACCATTGGGATAGAACCAGCTATTTATAGTAGATTGGGGACTGATTTTCCAAAGTTAAGTTCAATTATTTCATATTTGGAATCCATAGGAAGTAGCAACTTAAGAAGAGACCGATTAGAGGCCATCATTGAAGAACAAGGTGCCAATCATCTGTCTATAGAGCGGATTTTAAGAAAAATAGATGGTTCGATATATATAAATAAAGAAATGAAACAAGATATGGAATCTGCGTTTAGTGAAAAAGGATTAGATGGGGATGAAAAATTCAGACAGCAATTTTTAAAGCATTTAGAAGTTGGTGCGAATGTGATGAATGCATATATGACGGTCCAATCTAGCATAGAAGAGGATAAATATGCTTGTTGCTTATCTATTTTAAAAAAATTGATAGAATCTCCATTTTATAAAGATGTAAGACAACAATTAACTATGATGAAATATCGCATTGCATTCATTTGTGGGAACATAGAAGAGATGATGTTAACACAAAATTTTGAAATTTTATCGCAGGTTTATTTGCAAGCAAGGTGTGTAGCACAAATTCAAAAACAGGAAGAGTTTATAACAGCAATGGCCCTGACACAATCATCAGTTATTACAATTAGAAGGCAAACAGATATATTACTTTCTAATTATGACAATACAGTGGTATCAAATAAGGATAAAAAGGCAGAGGCATTAATAAGACTATGCATGTTGAGAGCTAGCTTACTATTTTTACCATCAAAAGGTGTATTTACAGAAAATGAAATCTTTCATAGTACCATTGATTCAAGAAAATATATGCAGGAGCATCCACAAAATAGCAAAATAGAAAAAATGATAATGGGGGCATATCATCAATATAAACGAGACCAATGCATACCAATTCAAGTGAGTTTCATGAAATAGAAAGAAACTTTCTTTTTTTTATTCTAATACATTGACAGGCATAGTATATTGTAGTAATATATACTTGTAAAAAGGAGGGATAATTTGTCAATCACTTCAGATATTATAAGAGGTCATACAGAAACTATCATTTTGGGTCATTTATATGAGAAGGATAGTTATGGTTATGAAATTAATAAAATGATTAAAGAGAAAACCAATCATCAATATGAACTAAAAGAGGCAACTTTATATTGTGCATTTAAAAGATTGAAGGAAAGTGGATACATAGAATCCTATTGGGGAGAACAAGCAGTAGGTGCCAGAAGAAGATATTATAGAATTACACAAGCAGGGAAAAAACATTACAAAGAATGCAAACATGATTGGGAAACTACAAAAAAAATATTAGACAAATTAATATAGGAGGATTTATGAATAAAATTAAAAATTATGTAGATGATTTATTTAAGGATATTAAAAGAACTAGAAAAAGTGAAGAATTGAAGGAGGAACTGATTTCTGATTTAGAAGAAAAATACCAAGATTTAATTAGTAATGGTAAAAACGAAAAAGAGGCCTATCAGGAAGTAATTGGTGGGATTGGAGATGTAGATGAGCTCTTAGAGGAACTAAAAGAACCAGTTTCACGAGAAGACTTAGAAATTAGAAAGAAAACCGCATTTATTGTTTCCCTCTCTGTTGGATTATATATTCTTGCACTGATTAGTGTAATTGTATGCGATGAATTATTAGAACTTTCGGATACCATAAGTGCGATTAGTTTCTTTGGTATAGCGGGTATTGCTACTTGTATTTTAATATATCACTTTATGTCAATTCCAAAATATCAAAAAATGGATGACAGTTTTGTGGAAATTAGAAAAGAAAAAATAGATGCGAGAAATAAAAACAAGCAATTATTAAATGCATTAGATACCATTGTTTGGTTATTTGTTTTAATTATTTACTTTTTGATTAGCTTTTTATTTGGTTGTTGGTATATTAGTTGGGTATTATTTTTAGTAGGCCCGCTGGTAACAACAATTGTTCATTTATTAGTAGGAGGAAACGAGTAAGATGAAAGACAGTACTAGAATTATTTTAATTATCATTTGTATTGTTCTTGTTGTTTTTTTAATAGGTGTGTTAGTATGGGGAATTACATTTAGAGGAGATATTTTTAGAGAGGAATTAAAAGTGGTAAAAGAAGAACAATTTTCTACCCAAAATATAAAGGAAATTATGGTAAGTACCCCAAGAGCAAATGTTCGAATATTTAGAACAAACGAAGAAAAAATAAAAGTGATTGAAAAAGCGAGCAAAAAAGTGAAAGAAAAAGATTTATTTGTAGCAAAGATCAATGGTGATACTTTTGAAATAAAAGATCAGGGAAGAAATTTCTGTTTTGGATTTTGTTTTTTGTCAAACATTTATTATGAAATTTATATTCCAAATTCCTATCAGAATCAAATATCAATTACTACAACGTCGGGGGATATTGAGATGAATGCGGAAGAAGAGCAATATCAAGATGTAACATTAAGATCAGTATCAGGAGATATTAGAATCAACAGTAAAATTGTAACAAATAATATGAGTCTTAAAACTACATCAGGGGATATTGAAATGGGCCATTTGAACAGCACTTCTATTGAAGTCAATTCCGTTTCAGGAGACGTTTCTGGGAAAACAATAGAGGGAAAAGAAACGAAAATCAAAACTACGTCAGGAGATATAGAATTAGATTGGATAACAAGTGAATTAGAAATAAATAGTGTAAGTGGAGATATAGAATTAGATTACTTTAACCCTTTCGGAAGTTCAAATTTTAAAACCACTTCAGGTGAAATAGAAATCATGCTAGATAAAAAGGCCTCTGTAAAAATGCGTGGAGATAGTGTATCAGGAGATATACAATTTCCTCATTCAGAATCTATATTAGGGGATGGAGAAAATTCTATATCATTCAAAACAGTATCAGGAGATATTAAAGTAAGAGTTGCTGTCGAAAAGTAGCTCTTTTTTTGATAATTGTGCTATAATATCGTCTGTATGTGGGGGAATTTATGGAAACAAAATATAAATCAATGTGGGAAAATATTAGTGATATTGTAAAACAAGTTATAGGAATATTAAATGAAACAACTAGACTCTCTGATGAAATTGAGTATGATCTACAAACCGAATATAGTAGAATTGATGCCTTACAAATAAAGTATGAGGAAAAAATAGTACAATTAAAGCATTATTGTGCTTCTTGTATAGATAGTTCATTAAAGGGAAAAATTTGTTCTTTATTATTATTGATGATAAAACAAAATGAGAGGTTAGCAAAGAGAAATGTTAAGAATAGCCAAACTTTTGCTTATAACAAAAAGAATTCTATTTTAAATGAATTAATAGATGAATATATACCAACCATAGAAGAATGGCAAAAATTGTATGTTTTTTATGTTGCTTATTCCATGGGGAAAAACCAATCAGGTCAAGGAAAAACCTATCTTGATTATGGATGGAAAGGACCTACATTAAATAGTTCAGGACTAAAAAGTCACTTAGAAAAAATCCTGCAACTTTCAAATTTTAGGTTTTTAGATCATGGCGAAGATTTGAAAGAAAACTTTGAAGACTTAGGATTAATTTATCCAATAGAAGATTTAGAATCTGAACGAGGGGTATTTGCAAAAACGCCAGGAAGCTCTAAATATGATAAATTTTTTTATCGAATTAGAAATTGTTTTGCGCATGGAGGTTTTCATTTCCTTTTTAACAAAGAAAGAAAAATCATGGTAGTATTAGAAGATCATAGTTCTGATAATGTTTCTGCTAGAATCGTGATAAAATTAGAAACTTTGTTAAAAATTGTAAATTGTATTGATAAAAATGATATTTTAAGTTCAGGTGAACAATTATATTCAGAAGGCAAGGTACTCGTGAAAATTTAAAGTGATGACATTCAGTTCTTTTTCTCGCATAACTAGTCCTATTTTTACATACTTTGTATTAGGTGATAGTATGAAAAAAATCATGGTAGTATTTATTTTAGGACTATTATTTATGAATTCAGTGAGAGCAATGGATACAAGTGCTAGTTGTGCAATTGTAATGGATCAAAATAGCAATCGAATTATTTATTCTAAAAATATTCATCAAGTGAGAAGTGTTGCAAGTATTTCAAAAATTATGACAGCTGTTCTAGCAATTGAATCCGGAAAATTAGATGAAAAAGTAACTGTAGGAGAAGAAATATTAAAGGCCTATGGCTCGGCTGTTTATTTAACAGTAGGAGAAACATTGACTTTAAGAGATTTGGTGTATGGATTAATGCTACGGAGCGGAAATGATGCAGCTTTGGCAATTGCGACCTATGTAAGTGGAAGTGTGGAAAATTTTGTAGAAGATATGAATAAAAAAGCAAATCAAATTGGAATGAAAAATACAACATTTCATAATCCACATGGTTTAGATGAAGAATCTGGAAACATGTCTACTGCTTATGACATGGCAATTTTAACAAGCTATGCTATGAAAAATGAAGACTATAAAAAAATAGTAGGAACTAAGAAATACAGTATCAAAACGAACAAAAACAATTATCTGTGGAAAAATAAAAATAAATTATTAAATACTTATCAATATACAACAGGAGGGAAAACGGGGTTTACAGAGATTGCTAAAAGAACCTTAGTTTCGACAGCCAGTAAAGAGAATACAGATTTGGTAGTTGTAACCTTAAACGATGGAAATGATTTTAATGACCATAAAAATTTATATGAAGAAGCATTTTCTAGTTATAGAACCTATACAGTTTTAGAAAAGGGAAACTTACATATCCCAGGAGAAGATTACTATCGTGATGCAGATATTTATACCAAAAAAGAATATAAGATGATGTTAAGAGATGATGAAAAGGGGAATATTATATTAAAATATGAACTTGAGAAAAAAAGAAATTATAAATCTGGAGATCCAATTGGGGTTGTAAAAGTGATGTTAGATGATAAAGAATTTTATCAGGATACGTTATATGTAAATAAAAAAGATGTATCCATAAAAAAATCATTTTGGGAAAAAATGATCGGGTGGTTCCATGATAAATAAAATTTGGGCTTTTTTTATTATAGTAGGAAGTATATTTTGTATTGCAACAGGAAAAATGGATATTTTAAATGAGGAAATTTTGAAAAGTGCCAAAACTGGATTTGATATGGCACTAGAACTATTTCCAGTGATGGCCTTGTGGCTTGGTATTATGAACATTGCAAGTGTATCAGGATTATTAAATAAACTTGCACAGCTTATCTCTCCACTATTACGAAAACTATTTCCAGAGATTCCTAAAAATCACGAATCGCTCAGTTATATCGCTTCCAATATTGTAATTAATATGGCAGGACTAGGAAGTGCAGCTACTCCATTTGGTTTAAAAGCAATGAAATCATTGCAAGAATTAAACCCTAAAAAAGATACAGCAAGTAGAAGTATGATCACTTTTCTCGTTTTAAATACAAGTGGAGTAACCATTATTCCAACAACGATTATTTCTCTTCGAATGATGTATGGAAGTGTGAATCCTACAGGAATTGTAATAGCTTGTATTTTGGCAACTCTTTGTTCAACGACGGGCGGATTGATCATTGATCGACTAATAGCAAGGAGAAAAAAATATGCTAAAAACACTGTCTAGTTTAATGATTCCATTAATGGTACTTTTGGTATTAATCTATGGAATTTTAAAAAAAATAGATGTGTATGATGTATTTATCGATGGGGCCAAAGAAAGTTTTGGAATGATATTAGAATTGTTGCCCACTTTACTTGGGATGATTTTAGGGATTAATATATTCTTGAAAAGTGGTGTATTAGAATTTGTGCTAAAAGGTTTTACTCCGTTTTTTCAGTATTTAAAAGTGCCTTTAGAAATCGTTCCAATGGCTATTATGAGGCCGATATCGGGTGGTTCCACATTAGCCATTTTAAATAATATTTACGAGACATTTGGACCAGATGGATATTTAGGCACTCTTGCTTCTGTTATACAAGGTTCTACGGACACGACTTTTTATGTATTAACACTTTACTTTGGAAGCATTGGAATTAAAAAAATTAGATATGCAATGTGGGCAGGATTATGTGCTGACTTAATCGGAATTATATCGAGTGTGACCATTGTGAACCTATTATTTTAAGATTGTTTTTTATATATCTTTATGATATGATTGATAATAGGTGATATGCTATATGAAAAAAAAATATTATTGGGTGATCGGGATTGTTATAAGTCTTATAGTACTGATCGGATTAATTGTAAGCCTCGTTCTATTAAGTAATAAAGGGACTACTACATTAAAATGTGTAAAAGCGGAAAAGGAAACCTTAGTAGATGGCATTTCTACTTTTACCATTCGTTTTAAAGATGATAAAATAAAATTAATAGAATCGAAGAATGAAACGATTGTAAAAAGTGATGTAGCAAAATCTAATATTGATTCCCTTTATAATGCGATTCAAACTCAGTTTGGGGATTATAAAAATGAAAAAGGAGTTATTATTAAAACAGCAAAATTAAGTGATCGAATCACATTTACCATAACTGTAGATGCCAAAGAAAATCCAGATCGAGTAGAACTTGTAGGATCTTCTTTAAAAAGTAATATGAGCTATGAAGAAGTGAAAAAAGAATTAGAGAATAGAAAGTTTACTTGCGAGTAAATTTTTTTTGAGCAAATTTTTAAAGCGTCCTTTTCATTGCTTTTTCTGAGTTCTTACTGTATAATCGAGAGTGGTGATGTAAATGGAACGTTTACAAAAAGTAATTGCAAATAGAGGATATTGTTCTAGAAGAAGAGCAGAAGAATTCATACAAAAAGGGAAAGTAAAAGTGAATGGAGACATCATTACTACCTTAGGCGCTAAAGTAAATGAAAAAGACGAAATCATGATAGATGGAACTGTTTTAGCAAATGAGCCAAAAGAATATTATTTATTATATAAGCCTAGGGGCATTATTACCTCTACAAAAGATGAAAAGAATAGAAAGACAGTCATTGATTTAATTCCTACTAAGACACGTATTTATCCAGTGGGAAGATTAGACTATGATACAAGTGGAATACTATTATTAACAAATGATGGGGAATTGACGAATGCTTTAATTCACCCTAAAAACCAAATCGATAAAGTTTATGTGGCGAAAGTAAAGGGTTTTGTGACGCCATCCAATTTAAAAACGTTAAGTAATGGAGTCATCATTGATGGGAAAAAGACTTCAAAAGGAAGGGCAAGACTAAAAAAATATGATAAGAAAACAAATACTTCCATTGTAGAATTAATCATTCATGAGGGGCGAAATCATCAAGTAAAAAAAATGTTTGAGGGGTTAGGGTATAATGTATTAAAACTCAAACGAGAACAGATTGGCTTTTTAAATCTTTCTGGTTTAAAATCTGGGGAATATAGGAGAATAACACCAAAAGAAGTAAAAATTTTATATAGTGAAATCAAAAAAAATTAGAGTTTTCTCTAATTTTTCTATGCAACTTTTTGTTCTTCGTATCCAATAGCGCCAGTAGGACAGCCTTCTATAGCATTTATTACATCTTCTTTTCTATCTTCTGGGATATCATCTACAATCACTTCAGCAGTTTCATCATGAACAAACCCAAATAAATCGGGATACATTCCTGCACAAGAACCACAGCTGATACAAGCCTCTTTATTTACTTTTAATTTTTCCATCATTTTCCCTCCTCTTTTCATTATAATGGAAAGAATGCAAAAAATGCAAGAGAGACTTTAAAAAAAGCGTAAAATATGATATTATGATAATGGTAAGGTAGGTGGTATATTGAAAAGCAGAATGGAACGGTATTATGAAGTAGATGCAGATACTAGTAAAAGAACTAAAAAAAATGCAGACCTATATCAAAAAATCTATGAAAATGATGAATACAGTAATATAGAAGGAATAGCGACCACATTAAAACCAAATGAAATCGACATTTCTAAAATTAAAGAAATGCTTAAAAATAGAGATGAAAAAACAAGAAAAGAAAAAGATTTGAAAGACTTAATGAAACGACCAACGCCAAAAGAAATGCCAGAACCAGCAACGTTTGAACAGGATGAAAAAAATTATGATATTAGAGATATTTTAAATAAAGCAAAAAGTGAAAGAAAAGAAGAAGATAGTCACCATAAACTAAAACATATTTCTTATGATATTTTTGAAAATGTAAAAAAAGAAGTACCAAAAGAAGAAGAGGAAGAAGAATTAAAGGAGTTAATTAATACAATTACCAATACAAGTATGTTAAACAAATTAGGGGATCAAGAATTAAGTTTAGGTTTATTAGATGAATTAAAATCAGATACAATGGTCGGAGAACCCTCTAAAATAAAGGCGGTACTAGAGGAAGAAAAAGCAGCAATGAGAGACGATAACTTTATTGAAGAAGAGGATGACAAAAAAAATATGGATAAAACTTTCTTTACATCTAACTTAAAATTCAAAGATGACGATTTTGATGAATTGCAAGAAATGGGTAAAAATTTAAAGAAAAATGATGCCATTATGAATGTTTTAATTTTTATTCTATTGGTTGTATTTACTACGAGTATTATATTTTATTTTTTAAGGTAAAATATATATCAATGATTGTGACTCAATAATAAAGTTTAAAAAGCAGATTTTAAAAGTCTGTTTTTTTAGTGTTTTAAAATAGAAAGGCAAAAGTTATTATAACTCAAAAAATACTGAAAAAATCAGTCAAATAGACTCACAATTGATTATACGAGGATTTTTAGATAAAAAACTCTGTTATAGCTTTAATGAATCGATGGTTACAAGAAGATATGAATAGAATCCTCTTGGCGATATTTAGATCTTTCTTTTTAAAAAAACACCAAAAACGATATCAAAAAAAAGGGACTTAGTGTAAAGAGTTATGGGGATTTTGAATGAAAAAAGTAAAAATCCTTTTT
>CANPBV010000065.1 GCA_947572405.1 uncultured Mycoplasmatota bacterium
ACAAAAGGTCTTCCTTTTTTGTACTCCATCCCCAAACCATTTTACACTATCTTGATCGAGTTTTTTGTTGCTTTAATTTTATTCTTCTGCTATGATATAATACAAATTTGTTGACTATTAGGTGGTGATTAAAATGAATCCTTATGAAATTATCAATATTTTTATTCAAAGTCATCAATTAGATGAAAAAAATCCAAATGTTTTAGGAATTATTTTTTATGGAAGTACCAAATATCAAACAAATAAGCCAAGCTCTGATATCGATTTATTAATCGTTACCAGCTCTCCTAAATGTTATAAGGGGGTCACTTATATTGATGGAATAAAAATCGAATATTTTGAAAAAAGCTTTGATTATCTTCTAAATCAAATATATGATATGAGAGATTCTCTGGATTATTCTTTGTTATCCATATTTAAAAATGGAGAAGTCTTATTTAGCAGAGATTATTCAATTGAATATTTAACTGATGAAATTTTATCTCAAAATAATTCTCTAAATAAAAGACATATCACAAGTCATAAAATTTTAAATGAATGGCTTGAATTTTTTGATGAAACCAGTATAGATAGTACAATGTTTCCTTTTATATATCACAACCTATTGGAGTTTATTAGAAAACTATTTCATGAAGAAAATGGATTTTCCAAACTTCCCATAATGAAAGTTTATGATCTATATCAAGATAAAAGTTATGCAACCAAATTTTATTGCATTAAACTTCCACCCCAAGAATTTAGAAGTCGCTTTTTAGATTTGATAACAAGTCATAATAACCTTTCCCAATTTCGTACTTTTCTAAGAACCATTTCTCCAAAAGAAGAATATAGTGAGACTTCTCCAAAAGCTTATTATTTAAATGAATTAAAATATAAAAGTACAATTGCTGAAACCTGTGTTTCTAAAGTCATTGCATTATATCAAGAAAATCATCCAGCTTCCTTGCACTGTTATTATATTGCTTTAGAAAAATTAAGAGTCTTATACTGTAATATTAATGGGCTCAATGAATCCATTCACCATTTTGGACACTCTTATGATGCAGAATTTCTATCTTTCTTTCAAAATTGTATTGATAACATAGATCCAAATAGTTTAAAAAATTTATTTACTTTTATTTCTTCTCCACTTAAAATGGATTACCATAATTATAAAATTTTTGAATATTATACATAAATAAATTGCATTAAAAATTTTATAAGTATTTCTTTCACAAGATTACAATTTAAAGCAAATCTTATTATTAATCGAGTAGAGGAAAATAATTAAATTATTTTGCCCCTCTCACACCACTACAGCATGCCTTTTGTCAAAGATTTTATTGTTTTTGTTCAAAACCGCTTCGTTTAAATAATTTTTCCAAATCATAATTGGAATAAAATATGATTGTTGGTCTTCCATGTGGACAATTAAATGGATTGTCGCAAAGTCTTAAATCTTTAATTAATGCTTCCATTTCTTCCTGACTAATATTCATATTGGCTTTAATCGCCATTTTACAACTTAACATAGTTGCTACTTTTTCGTTAAATTTTTCAATTGTAAATTCTTTTTCTTTTTCCAAGATTACATCGATAATTTTTCTTGTTGCTTGTTCTTCATAACTTTTTGGTAACCAAGTTGGATGTGCTTTTACAATAATGGAATTCATTCCAAATTCTTCTATTTCAAATCCCATATTTTCCATTATTTCAAAGTTTTCCTTTAAAATAATATATTCATTATTTGCAAGTTCCATTGTAAAAGGAAATAAAAGTGAAATGCTGCCTTCTTTTGGGCTCCCTAACTTCTTTTTATACATTTCATAGTTGACTCTTTCCTTGGCGGCATGTTGATCAATCAAATACATTCCTAGATCATTTTGACAAATAATATAAGTTCCATGTACAAGTCCAACTGGATATAAATCCGGAAGTCGTTCTTTTTTTTCTTCTACTACTTCTGGATGCTCTAATATGATTTCTTCTTGTTCTTCCATTTTCTCTACAAAATCGGAATTCACTTCTAAAGTTTCTTTGTATTCAGATTCTTTTACTATATCAAACTCTAGTTTCTGTTCTTGATAAATAGGTTTTCGAATAGATTCTACAAAATGATTTGGTTTTGGTTCTTCTTTTTTTTCTTCCAAGACAACTTCAGGAATCAATGTTTTCTTATGAAGAACATTTTTAATCAATGTCTCAATTAATTCTATTAATTCCTCCATCTTACTAAACTTAATATCCATTTTGGTTGGATGAATATTCACATCAATCAAGCTTGGATCTACTGTAATATTTAATACTGTAATGGGATACCGATTGTCAGGTTTAAAGGAATGATAAGAATCATTAATGACACGATTCAATTCTATATTTCTAACGACTCTGCCATTTACTAAAGTAACCATATGATTTCTATTAGCTCTATGTACTTCAGGAAGTGAAATAAAACCTTCTATGGTATAATCATCACTTTCCCCTTTTATTTCAATCATTTTTCTTGCAACCGTAATTCCATAGATACTTTTAATCGTTTTTAGTAACATTCCATTTCCATCTGTATTTAAAAGGTGAGTTCCATTATTCGTTAAAACAAATTTAATGTCAGGATGAGAGAGCGCTAATTTATTGATATATTCGGTAATACTAGATAGTTCTGTATAAAGACTTTTCATATGTTTTAATCTTGCTGGAGTATTATAAAAGAGTTCTTTCACACAAATTATTGTCCCTTTTCTAGAATCGCTTGAAGATACTTCTAATACTTTCCCACCTTTTATATGGACAAACGTTCCAACCTCCCCTATAGAGGTTCTGAGGGTTACATCACTAACACTGGCAATAGAGGCTAACGCTTCTCCACGAAAACCTAACGTATTTATGTGATATAAATCATTTTCATCAATAATCTTACTAGTTGCATGACGAGAAAAGGCTAATATAGCATCTTCTTTTTCCATTCCTTTTCCATTATCAGTGACTTTAATTTCTCTCATACCAGATTCCAATAATTCTATTTTAATTTCTGTACTTTCTGCATCAATACTATTTTCTACTAACTCTTTTACAACTGAGGCACAACGTTCTACCACCTCACCTGCTGCTATTTTATTGGCTAATATTTCATCCATTACTTTTATAATTGGCACATTATCACAACCATTCTACTGCTTTTGTTAATTTCATTATACCAAAGTTCACAAAAAAAAGCCATCAATGACCTTTCTTCTAGTTCCATTTTACCTGAAAATTCACGGGGCACAAAACACTTTTTGCCGAATAGTTTTTGTGACTAATAAGTTTTTTTTGTTCATAAAATTTTACATTTTATATTCCCTTAAAAATTTATATAAATTATTGGCAACACTTTCTGGAAGGAGATTTTTTAATTCTACCATCGTAAGCGTTTTTAATTTTGTAATTGTTTTATATTTTTTTAACAACTCTTTTTTTCTTTTTGTGCCTATTCCTTCTACCATATCTAGAACGCTTTCTAAAGAGCCTTTGCTTCTTAATTGTTGGTGATAATGAATTGTGAAATTGTGGACTTCATCTTGCATTCTTTCTAAATAATAAAACAAATTACTTTTTTTATCAATTTTAATAGCTTCTATCGGATCATGTGCAAGCAATTCACTAGTACTATGTTTCTCATCTTTTTTAAGTCCTACAACCATAATATCCATATTTAAACTTGCAAGTACTTCTCTTGCAATGTGCATTTGTCCAATGCCACCATCTACAATGATTAAATCTGGACGTTCTAAATTGTCTTTTAGTACCCTAAAATACCTTCGGTACATGACTTCTCTCATCGTACCATAGTCATCGTTTTGATCCACACTTATTTTAAATTTGCGATAATCATTTTTTGATGGTCTACCATTTTTAAATACAACCATTCCAGAAACATTAAAAGTTCCAAACAAATTAGAGTTATCAAATATTTCAATTCGGTCTAATTTTTTTAAGTTTAAAGTTTGAGCCAATTCCTCATTTGCCAAAACAGTTCTTTCTTCATCTTTATTAATTAATTCAAATTTTTCCTCTAATCCGATTTTCGCATTTTCACTTACCATCTCTAACATTCTTTTCTTTTCCCCTTTTTGTGGAGCCTTTGCTGAAATATTCAAATAATTAGAAAGAAGTTCAGTATCTATTATTTCGGGAACTAAAATTTCCTTTGGTGGAATCACGTTTTTTTCATAAAACTTAGCAATATACATCATCATTTCTTCTTGAATTTCATCTACATAAGGAAATATTTTAGAATGTCGTTCAAGTATTTTTCCACCTCTAATAAAAAATACTTGAATCGATAAATATCCTTTGTCTACATGATATCCCCATATATCCCTATCAATAGAATCACCGATTTCTACTTTCTGTCTTGTTAGCGTAATCTTAATATAATCTAATAACTCTTTCAATTCTCTTGCTTTTTCATAGTGCATTTTACTACTTTCTAAATACATTTCTTCTTCTATTTTTTTCGTAATTAAACTATGGTCTCCTTTTAAAAAGCGAATGATATCATTGACCATACCATTCATTTTATTTGTTTCTATTTCATGGGTGCAATATCCCAAACATTCTCCAATATGATAATAAAGGCATGGTTGTTTCGCATAAGTACTACACTTTCTTAAAGGATACATACGATTTAATAAATTCACAGTATTTCTAGCGGCCGTAACATTTGGGTATGGTCCATACAAGTGCTGCCTATTTCTTTTTTTCCTATGAATGTTTCTAACAACGGATAACTTTGAAACACCATCCATGGAAAGTTCTATATAGGGATAACTTTTATCATCTCTTAATAAAATATTATATTTTGGATCATATTTTTTGATTAAATTAATCTCTAAAATAAAAGCTTCTGTTTCACTTCCAACTACCATATATTCAAAGTCAACTATTTCACTTACTAGCTTTGCAGTTTTACCAGTATGCGTTCCTCTAAAGTAAGAACTTAATCGATTTTTTAATTTTTTAGCTTTGCCCACATAAATAATAATCCCATCACAGTTCTTCATTAAATAACACCCTGGCAAATTTGGAACTAAGGATAATTTTTCTTTTATCATATCTCTCACCAACTTATTTTCTATTATAATATTTTTTTATAAAAAATGAAATGGTTTCAAAAAAAGAACTTATTCTTTAATAAATTCTCCCTGAGCCTTTCATATTTGTTTTTCTAATAATCCAATTACCTCTTACATAAATCACAGGTCTACTCCTCTTTTTAACATAGATAAGACTGTTTCTAGTTTTTCTACTATAATTCCACGTTTCTCTCCTATTTTTTCGCCACGCTTTTTCCCACGTTCTTCTCCTCTTTGTTTGGCATTTTATCCTAACATAGTTGTTTTTTTTTTAAAACACATTTCTATACTCTCTTCCTTTAATTTTTTGTATGTTCGTAATCTAAGTTATAAAATTCTAATTGGGCTATGAATCCTTGCAATTTCTTTTTTTCTCTTATCTGAATCTAAATTAAATATTATAGCATATTCATAATCTTGTCCTTTTTCTTTTTTCAAAGCTTCTTTTATATTCCAATTTTTGATAAATTTCCAAATTATTCATCATATTTTCTATTAATTTCTTCATATTCTTTTAAAATATCTAGTGTTTGATATGGATAATTTCATATTAAATATAACTCCACTGGTTTTACATTCTCGTAAAATCCACCTGGATTTTGTCTTGCATAAAAACCAGATACTTATATTTTACTTCCTGGCTCAATGTTTTCTAAATCCTCATTTTGAAGCTCTATTATGATAATCCTGTTTTCTGTTTCAATTACAAGATCAATTACCTGATATCGCAAGCTCTTATTTTCTTTTGGAAGTTCTTTACCTATATACCAAAAATCTTCCAATTTTTCTTTGAACACATCTTTAAAAAATTGTTTTAAGTATTCTTTCTTTTATTAGAATAACTATATACATTATAATAGTTAAGAATACTATTGTCAGGTAGACAGTTTTCCCTGCCTATTAGAATTATACGCGGAGAGTTTTTCAAATTTCCAGCTTTTACGAAAAAAAATTAAAGTTTTTTACACTTTAACTTTTTGGAAAGATGGTTCACTATCTTTATAAGTTGTAAGCAATTCAATTCTAGAACTTGCTACCTTATGATCAAATCCAGCTTTGTAACGAACTTTTAATTTTTCGATATTTTTCCATAATATTTGTTCCATAGAAACACCTAGTTCTATAGAAGAAATCCTAGATAGAGAAATTAATAAGTTGCTACTTATTTCTAACACTTTTTCTTTTTCTTTTTCATAAATGATTTCACAAGCATAACGAACTAAATTTTTCCACTCTTGATCGAAAGAATAGTCTTCTACATTTAAATGGTCCAAACAGACTATTGGAATACTATTATCATGATGTCCCTTCATACATTCTGGATCTTTTCTTTTGACACTTTTTATCAATGCTTCATCAGTTATTGTTTCTAGCTTTTGCTTTCTATCTCCAAATAAATACATCCCAATATCTTCAAATTCAAATTGATAAAAGCTGGATAGAGAAGCCGCTAAATACCATACAATATCGCCAATTTCTACTTGTAGATTTTGAAGGAGTTTTTGCTTACTTGTCTCATCTAAATTATGTGTTTTATATTTCTTAAAAGAATCAATTAATTCTCCTATTTCTCCTACTATTCCCATTTCTCCATTCATTTTTTTCATATAATCATTATCAAAATGATTCATCGTTCTTTTGGCTAGCTCTCCATAATGTTTAAAAGTAAGATCACCCTGTTCCATAAAATCGGACATTTTCTGCCCCAAACATCCACCTTTACAAATATTAAAATTAGAGCAAGACATACATTCCCCACTTATACAATTTTTAAAATTACGGACATTTTTAAAATATGTTGAATCATAAATTTCTGTTAATGTATGTTCATAAATATTTCCCCCAAACCCTAAATAGTCAAAATATTTCATAGCATCACAGGGATATACTCTTCCATCAAATCCTACTATCATAGTTTGTTCCGCTGCACTACAGGGAGTATGATCAATCCCTAAGAAATTCCAAGGACTTCCAAGTCTAATCTTTTCTCCAAATTTTTTTCTTAACTCTATGATTTTTTCTTTAAACCACAGCAACTCTTCTCTTGATAAAAGTAAATCTTTTGTTCCCCTTCCATGGGGCACAAATCTTAAAAAGGATAAATTTGTGGTTTGATTAGAGGCTAATCCGAAAAAGAGTTTAGTAACATCATCCATATCATGGACTGTTTCTTTTGTTATTACATGATGAAGGCCTAATCTAATATTAGTTTGTTTTAATAATTCTGGAAAAAAGTTTTGGAGTCTTTCAAGTGTTACAATATGATCCCTTGTCAAACGGTAAGATGTTGAATATATCATTTCATCTAATCCATACATTACTAAATTTCCAATTTTATTGATACTTTTCTGTTCAGGATTACACATAGTATAAAGTTTCGTTCTTAATCCGCTTCTATGAGCTTCCTGTATTACTTCTTCGATATCAGGATATAAAGTGGCCTCTCCTCCAGTAAATACAACACTTGATGCTTTTAGTAAGACTGCTTCATGAATGATCTTTTTTACAAGTTCTGTATCCAAATGCTGAAAATGAATTTCTTTTGCTTCACTCGAGCAATGAATACACCATCTTCTGCACTCTTCTGTCAATTCTATTTTTACTTCCTTTATCATATTACAAGGTTCCTTTCAAAATACTATTTATTATCATAGTTAAATATCCTTTATTTGTCAAGAAAAAATATGTTATAATAAAAATAGGTGGTAGAATGCAAAGTATTCAAAATCCAATAGTAAATACAATCATGATTCAAAAATCCAAATTTATTTGTAAACTAATACCCATACAGAATATTCCTGAGATAAAAAAGGAATTAGATCAAACAAAATTAGAATTTCCAGATGCAACTCATTATTGTTACGCTTATATCTGCGGAACAGAAATACATGTTTCCGATAACGGAGAGCCTAGTGGTACTGCTGGAATGCCTATTTTAAATGTACTTCAAAAACAGAATCTAAATTACATTTTAGCTATTGTTATCCGCTATTTTGGGGGAATCAAATTAGGCGCAGGTGGCCTAGTAAGAGCTTACTCTAATGCTACTATAGAAGCTTTAAAAAATGCAGTTTATATAACATTAGTTCCTGGTAAACTGATTACTTGCAGCTTTCCTTATTCTGATGAAAAACAAATGGAATATCTATTATCAAATGCTCAAATTATATTAAAAGAATATCAGGAACAAATCACGTATAAAATAAAAATTACAAATGAAGAATTGGAAAAGATTATCAGTCAAATTCCATGTTTTCGTATTGAAAAAGACATATTGATGGCTAAATAGTATATGTGTTTGGCAAAACAAAAGTATCTTTTAGAATAGTTTTTTATATAGGAATAAAAAGAGCCCTATCTGACTCTTTTTAAAGTGTATTATCTTAAGTGTAACTTTTTTTCTTTACTAGCTTGTTTCGTTGCCTTATAACAAGCATCATAAGATACTTCTGCGTTCCCCATTCTTTCTGAACTAATACCATCTATCACACCATATTGTAAATAATATGGATTTTTTCGGTTAGACTTATTAAACAATTGCGAAAGCATTAAACTTGCTACCCCTACACCTATAAAAGTAAATTGAATAGTTTTCATATCAGTACGACCATACCAATAAATAAGTGAAAATATACTTGGGATTAACATTCCAATTCCAAAATTTTTAAACATTTTAACAGGATTTGCCTTTTGTTTTGCACTAATACTGCAAATTTTGTATTCTAGGTATCTTTCCACTTCATCATCTGAAAACCCTAATTTATCTTTTAAATATGCTCTATGGTTTGCTAATACTACCTCTAAAATCGTTTTTGCCTCTTTTGGTATTACAATATCAGATGGTTTTACCTCAATTTTTATTTTTTTCTTATCGTATGGACTTTTCGCATAAAATCTCATAAATATCCCCCCATGTTCTGAATTGATTACTATATTAACACTATTTTTTAATTCCGTCAAATTACACTAAGTAAGGATAGTGTAAAATGGTTTGGGGATGGAGTACAAAAAAGGAAGACCTTTTGTTAA
>CANPBV010000066.1 GCA_947572405.1 uncultured Mycoplasmatota bacterium
AAAAAGGATTTTTACTTTTTTCATTCAAAATCCCCATAACTCTTTACACTAAGCTTATTCTGAATTATTGTAATCTATGAAGCGATTCATGATTTTTTTATTAGCCTAAAAGAATTATTACGCAAAGTATCCTACTTTGCGTAATAAAAAAACATTGTTTCCACAATGTTAATATTGATAAACACCTTGAATTTTCTGTTCATCGGTTTTACTTAAATCATCCAATTTCCATTCATCGTTTTTCTTTGTTAAATGAAAATCGATGGTGTATTTTACTTTTTCCTTATTGTCTTTCATTTTATCTAATCGATAATCAATGAATTTCTTAACATTATATTCGCCGTTTTCATCTTGAAACTCTTCTCTATGCTCCTCTAAATATACATTGGCTGAACTAAGCAATTTTCCATAATCGATCACTTCTATTTCCGCTGTTACTGTTGCATTGTCTCCATCAACTTTTTCATCTTTGATTTGATACGCTAATTTTTGGTATGAAGCTTTCATCATATCACGATATTTTTCACGATGTTGTCCTGTAAAATTTTCCTCGTTTGCGATTACCCTATCCAAATCATCTAATACATCCTTATCTAATGTTTGATACTTAGTTAGGAATATTTCAACCTGCTTCGTTGGTGTATTAGTCAATGTTTTTCCCACATTGCACCCAACAAGTAAAAATGAAAACAAAACTGTTACAATATATAATTTCTTTTTCATATATTTCCTCCTATTACTATTGTGAATGTATTTTTTTAAATTATACAAAAAAAGCCAATAAAATTGACCTAATTTTCTAAATACTTTTCAAATATCGTAATATCTACATAATATTTTTTAAAATTTTGATTATTAACATAAACAGGAACTGTTGTGATATTATACTTTCCTAATATTGCTTCTATTGGGTACCAAATAAAATTATTTTTAAAAAAATATACTGCTCCAATTTTTAAATCGACATAACTACATTCTAAAATATATGGATGTTTCCCATTTATTGAATAGTTCGTTTTAACCGATACATTATCCATTATTGCTTCTATCTTTTTTCCCGTTCTCATAAATTTTTTCTTTTTCTGATTTCTTAACCACTTTAAAGTTACTGGAATTAAACCAATTATTGTAAAAAGCACTCCTATGCAAATAACAATCAGATATCCTAAAAACTACTATTTATAATTTCTTTGGGATTTTTTGGATCATAATATATTGTTACCATATTCCCTATTTTCATATTACGATTATATTTAGGTAATGTTACTTGATAAATTTGGTCTTTTACGAAAAATTCTACCCATACTATATAATTATACTCAGAACTATAGGTATTTGATTTTTGAATATCTATAATTTTAGCTTGTGATGAAATCCAACAATTTTCTTTGTGCTTCACATTATAACACCAAATACCTCCACCAATCATGAAGACAACTCCTATTATTGTAAAAACAGAAAATAAAATCGATTCTACTAAATTTCTATTTTTCAACCTTCCCCTATAAATGTTCCTTAATAGTTGGAAATAAATCATAAATAGAAAAACCTAACTGGGTTTCAATTTCTTCTTTTAATTTTAAAGCTTCCTCAATATGATAATGTGTATTATCATGAACTCCTTTTCGCATCAATAAATCTATGATTCTTTTTTCTACTGTCATGACTTGCTTTTTACACATTAAATCTGATAAATTAATTATTTTTTCGTAAATGGTATATTGATGATTTTTAATAAAGGTATCACGGAATTCATTTCGAGGCGGATGCCCACCTGCTACACAATCTACATCATTATTCAAATAGGAATGTGTCAAACAAATATGGGCGTACTCTTCTTCATATCCCATTTTTTTATGAGCTCATATCCTGCAACATCATGCATTTTATAATTTTCACTTTTTCCAATGTCATGGATATAGCCTAAAACTTTAGCTTTTTCACAATCTAAGTTTAAAGCTTTCGCTATTATAGCTGCTACATTTCCTACACAAATAGAATGTGCTTTCCAATGATCATCTACCCCTGCAGAAGGAAGTGAATTTATTAAATTTAAGGCTTCTTTACTAGTTAATATCTTTCCCATTATATCGCTCCATTTTCTTAAAATAGTCATGAAAAATTTTGTTTCTAAATAAATCATTGACGAATGTTATTTCATGTCTGTTATTCGTTTGTTCATACATGCCATTCTCCAAAATATATGGACAACTTATTTTTTCTATTACAAACCAGTCTTTATTTAATAAATAACCTATGGCACTTAAATCCCATAAAGTCTTGCTAGAACCAATCTCATCTTTATCCAGTTTCTTTTTACAATTTTTAAATTCTTCACATAAATATCTACCAATATTAGAATGCAATAAATAATGTTCTAATTCAAAACTTGTTGTAACTAAATTAGCAGCCACATTTCTACAAGGAATAACTGTTAAATTGACTTGTGATTCAAACACCGTTCTTACTGCCTTTATGTCTTGCCTAAAATTAAACTCTTCATTTTGATGGCTTAAAAAGCTATTTCCACCTAGCCAAATTATTTCTACTTTTTTACTAATACTGGGTTCCTTTTGAAGCGCAAGCGCTATATTAGTAATGGCTCCTATTGCTACAATGGTAGTTTTCTCATTTTTTTGACTAATTTCAATTATTTTATTAACGGCTTCATTATTGCATGCTTCTTCCATATAAGCAGTAGCACCTTTATATACTTTATCTTTATATGAGGAAGCACCAATCATATCTAATATTTTCAAAGTTGTTTGATAACTGAATTCAGTTCCTTCAGCAATTGATAAATCTTCTGCATATCCACTTTTCCAAAATGGCGCGATTGTAATTGCATCTACTTCTATATTGTCTAGTGAAGACATTAAATAAGTGAGTGCAAACCTATCATCTACTTGATTTGACATATCAGTATCTAATATTACATGCTTTCGTTCAGTCATATCTTTTACCTTTTCATATAATTCTTTAAAATTTCTAACATATGGTAAATAACCTCTATGTATATAATTTAGCTTTGTTGTCACCATGCAAACAGGGATGTCAGAAGCTTGTAATATCTTACAATTCCTTACACTATCATCAAACATAATATCAATATTATTCTCTATACATTCACTACTTTTATCAATGGTTTTTGAAAAAATCAATTTAGTATAAGGGATATGGTATTTCTGCAACCATTTTTTTGTTGTTTTTTCAGGATATTTATAATCGGGATACACACGATTTGAAATTAAATAAAGTTCATGTCCTTCTTTTAGTAACAGTTCCATATATTTTTTTACATCTTTTCTTGGTTCTAATTCTGCTGCAAACATCTCCATATTTTCAGCAAAAAAGTCAATTCTTTCTTCTTTACTCCAATCAAATAATAAGGATACATTTCCCGCATATGGATTTACAATTCCAGAATTTCTCTTTTTTCTATCTTCTTTTTCGCACTCCTCTAAAAGCTTTTTATCAAAGTCCGCAATTACGTTATCAATATCTAATCCAATCCTCATAAAATACCCTACCTAACTAAATTCATTATATCACGCTTTTCCTTTTTATAAAAATGAAAACAGAATTTTCATTTGCAACAATACCGTTCAGGGTATATAATGTAAATGGTGATAAAAGTTACGAAATAAACATATGGAAATCAAAAAAGATCATTATTAGCCGTTGGATTAATCTAGTCAATAGTAGCAGATGGTTACTTCGATAGTATACGAATTCAATAGAAAGGTAAATTGAAGATTCCTTGGAACCTATCTATATTCATACATGAATATAAACATAAAAACAGAAATCTTAATTCTTTTATGAATGAACTAATATATTTAAATATTTTAACAAATAATAGGAAAAGGTGAGATTATGAAAAATATTGTAATTAAAGTTGAAGGAATGAAATGTAGTGGTTGCGAAAATAGAATTGAAAAATCATTATCCAGTTTAGAAGGAATCGAAAAAGTAAAAGCAAGTCATGAAAACGGAATTGTCGAAGCTACACTTTTAGATAATATCAATTCCAATATGGTAAAAGAAAAAATAGAGGTTCTTGGATTCTCTGTTATTGGTGAGGAATTGTGAAAAAGGCAATCCTAAAAATTGATGGAATGACTTGTAGCGCCTGCTCTTCTGGGTTAGAAAAATATCTCAATAAACAGACAGGAATTAAAGCCAGTGTCAATTTGGTACTCGCGCAAGCACTTATTGAATATGATGATACTATTTCTATTCAAAATATTAATCAATATATTAAAGATGCTGGTTTTGAAAGTCTAGGAGTCTATCATCCAAACGAAAAAAAGCAAAAGAATTATCATAGTTCACTTGTTCTTTTTTCACTTCTTGCTTTTTTTATTTTATATATCTCTATGGCGCCTATGTTGGGATTGCCCAGTATGCCGTTTTTAGATATGAACACATTCCCAAAACGTTATACAATAACACTGCTTTTACTTACGATCCCATTCTTTTTTTATGGAAAAGACATTTTTATAAGCGGTTTTAAAAATTTTATTCATAAAATGCCAAATATGGATACTTTAGTTTCTATTGGGGTTATCGCTAGCTTTTTATATAGTATTTTTGGATCAATCATGATTTTTCGCAATCAAACGCATTATGTACATCAGTTATATTTTGAGTCTACCGCAATTGTCATTTATTTTCTCAGGCTAGGAAGATTCATTGATAAAAAGAGCAAGGAGAAAACAGGGAGCGCAATTAAAGAGTTGGTTCAAATTACTCCTACAAAGGCACTATTAAAAATAGGGGATCATGAAAAAGAAATTTCTATAGATGAAGTAAATGTTGGTGACATATTAATTGCGAAACCTGGTATGAAAATTGCTGTCGATGGTGTCATTATAGATGGAACTACCCATATAGAAGAGGCCTTTATTACAGGGGAATCTACTCCAGCCAAGAAACAACAGAGGGATAAAGTTGTTGCGGGCAGTATAAATTTAGATGGTTATATTTTATATAAAGCTTTAAAAATAGGAAAAAATTCCACAATTTCTGAAATTGTAAAATTAGTTGTAGAAGCCACTAATACCAAGGCCCCTATTGCACACTTAGCTGACAAAGTATGTCTTTATTTTGTTCCAACAATTTTTATGGTCTCTGTTTCGGCATTGTTCTTATCATTACTTCTAAAAATATCTTTCAGTGATTCTTTCACTTCTTTTGTCAACGTTTTAGTTGTTGCTTGTCCTTGTGCTTTGGGTCTTGCAACGCCTCTTGCTATGGTTATTAGTGTCGGAATGTGCGCCAAAAAAGGCATTTTAATAAAACAAAGTAAAACTTTAGAACAAGCTCATAAAATAAATACAATTGTATTTGATAAAACTGGTACTTTAACCTATGGAAATATGAGGCTATCAAAAATTATTTTATTTGATAATTATTCAGAAAATGAGGTTTTAACATATGTAGCAAGTTTGGAAAACAACTCTAGTCATCCGATTAGTAAAGCTTTCATAGAAGAAGCAAAACTAAGAAATATTCATTTGGAAAATACCTTAAATTTTAAAGCAATCCCTGGAATTGGCTTATCTGGAGTTATCAATGGTAAAACTGTTTTTGTTGGTAATCACAAATTATTTTCTTTATTAAATTTAAAAAACACCTATGAAAAAAAAGAAAAAGATTTAAGCTTAGCTGGTAGCATTGTTTATGTAGTGATTGATAAAAATATTGTTGCTTTGATCAATGTTACTGATGTGGTAAGGGAAAATAGCAAATATACAATTTCTAAATTAAAACAGTTAGGAAAAGAAGTAATTATGCTAACTGGAGACAATCATGATACAGCAAATAAAATTGGAAACGAAATTGGAATTCAAAATATAATAGCAAATGTCATGCCAGCTGAAAAGGCAAATATTATTAAAAGTCTTATGAAAAGTGGAAAAAAGGTAATGATGATTGGTGATGGAATTAATGATGCACCTTCTTTAGCGAGTGCTGACATTGGAGTTAGTGTCAGTAATGGGACTGACATAGCTGCTAATTCCTCAGACGTAATTTTAATGAGTGATAATTTAGAAAAAATTATATCACTATTAATAATAAGCGATAAAACAATTAAAATTATTAAACAAAATTTATTTTGGGCATTTTTCTACAATGTTTGTATGATTCCTATTGCAGCTGGGGTTTTAGTACCATTTGGAATTCACATGAATCCCATGATTGCTGGATTTGCTATGATGATTAGTAGTTTCTCAGTTATCTTAAATTCACTGAGACTAAAAAATATCAGATAAAACTGATATTTTTTTCACTGCAAATTTAATTCATTCAAATACAATTTTTCGAATTTAGTATTTCCTTTTCAGTTAAGCCAGTTACTTTTTTTATTATTGAAATATCCATACCTTCTTGTAACATAGAAAAAGCAGTTTTTAAAATTCCTAGTTTTTTGCCTTTTTCTTCTCCTATCTCAACTCCTTCTCTATAAGAAACTTCCTTCATTAATTTTAAATCATCTTCATGTGTCCATTGCATAAATTCACTCCTCATCATTTCCTGGTATTCACTCAAGTCAGCATTATATCGTAATATTATTTTTGCTATATTACCTACAACTTTATCATTTACCAATGCTTCTATTTCTTTTGGTTTTTTAGCTTGAAATAAGATTTTATATTTATTTAATAATTCTCTTTGATGGAAGCTTCTAATATTAAATATCCAAATTTCGTTTTTGTCTCCAAATCTATCATGGGTTATTTCCTCCCTCATCTGGTATTTTAAAAAGTCTTTTTCATAATATTTATAGTTTAATAACCAAAACAATTTTACAAACTTTACATGATTATAATTGACATCACCTTTTTGCCAATCTTTACTTATGATCATACTTCTATAGATTTCGCTTCGATTGATAAAATTTCCATATTTACTATTTTGCATTTCTAAAATCACATACTCATTCCCGTTTGTTAATAGTAAATCATATTCACCATTTGATAGATTCTTATTTTCACCTTGAATTTTTGGATTATGAAAAGTATAACCCAATAAATCGAACTCATAAATATCAAATATCATTTGTTTTAGTAATGAAAAATTTCGAAATACTGCTTTAAATAAATAATCATTACTTAAATTATAAAATCTTTGTTTCATTAAAATTCCTCTTTTCTAAGAAGAATCACTATCTACATTATAGTAGTTAACTCATTTCTTGTCAAGTAGACAGTACTACCTTCTCAAAGACATTATTCTATAAAAGTATCTATAAATCCTAACTTTTTTAATGATCATCAATTGAATAGTATCAATTTAAAAATTGGATATTATAGAATGATATTCATCGTTAAAAGATGGGATTAAAAAATTTACATTATTAAACATCTTAGAAAGATTAGATAATTCTGCCAATAAAAAGATCAATAGGAAAAATATGACCAAATTTTGAAAAATTAATTTTAAATTGAACCAAAAATTGTTAAATAACGCTAAAAAATATCAGATAAAACTGATATTTTTTTATTTTACAATTTCCACGACTTTTTCTAAATGATCAAATGAAATTTCTACTTGCTCGCTTGTATTCATATTTTTTAAATTAAACTTCCTATTTTGTATTTCTTCTTCTCCTAATACAATTACAAAAGGAATTTTCTCTTTATTTGCAAAATCTAAGCTTTTCTTTACTTTCTTGCGACTCATTTCCAATTGAACTTTTATTGCAAGATTTCTAAGTTTAGTTGCCAAATTTAAACTTTCTATTTCTGTATTCATTGGAATGATAAAAATATCTACTTGTGCCACTTCTTCAAATCTCGTATCATTTTTTAAAAGCTCATAAATAGAAGTTAATCCAAAACTAATTCCTACAGCTGGATAACATGTTCCATCATCAATGAATTCGGTGATCATATTATCATATCTACCACCGCCACCAATACTTCCTGCTAAGCGTTTATTTTTCTCATATACTTCAAATACATTCCCAGTGTAGTAATCCTGTCCACGCGCTAAAGTAGAAGTAAATACACAATATTCATCTATTTTTAAACCTTTAATATATTCATCTAATTTATTTAATTCTTCTAATCCTATTTTTATTTTTTGATTATCAGTATCTTTTAGTTTATCATTCAAATCTTTTAAAGATAATGTAAAATATTCTAAAAGTTTTGTAATTTGTTCTTCATTTAGTCCGATTTCCTTTAATTGTTCTTTAAATTCTTCTTTTGACAATTTTTCCATTTTATCAACCACCGTCACAACGGTACTTACTAAGCCTTCTTCTATTCCACAATCTAATATCAATCCACTCATTAGGCTTCTACTATTATATTTAATTATAATTTCAATATTAAGTTTTTGAAAGGCATGAATATAAAGATTCAATAATTCTGCTTCTATCATTTGTCCAGATAACCCAACTACGTCTACATCACACTGTGTAAATTCTCTATCTCTTCCTACTTTTACTGGTCCATCCCGAAATACTTTGGCTATTTCATAACGCTTAAATGGCATTTTTAGCTGATTTTTATTTAAAGCAATTAGTTTTGCAAATGGTACAGTTAGATCATAACGTAGCCCTAGTTCTCTATTTCCCTGATCTTTTAATCTATAAATTTCTTTTAATATGTCATTTTGATCATCATATTTTCCACTTAACATATCAAAATAACAAAGGATCGGAGTCTCTATTGGACCATATCCATATTCTTCAAATGTCTCTTTTAAAATATCATTAATATAATTTCTAATTTTTTGTTCTTGTGGTAAAAAGTCATATCCACCCTTTACATTTTGTATTTTCATTTTATATTCCTCCCATTTTATTAAAAAAGCCATACAAGCTTATGGATACCTGTATAGCATATTTTTTATACTAGATACAAGCACTACAAATAGCACTTGTATCTACAACAGTCAAAGCTGTATTAACAAGTGCAGACTATTATGATGATGTTCTATTTTCTTTAACATAATAATCACTTCCTTAAAACAATTTTATAATATCATAGAACTATTCAATTGTCAAAAAACAATTTTCAAAGATAGTGTAAAATGGTTTGGGGATGGAGTACAAAAAAGGAAGACCTTTTGTTA
>CANPBV010000067.1 GCA_947572405.1 uncultured Mycoplasmatota bacterium
AAAGGATTTTTACTTTTTTCATTCAAAATCCCCATAACTCTTTACACTAAGTTTTCAAATTCCATTTCTTAATTTTAAACTAACGTTTTTGGCTTTTATATCCTTCATATATGGGTTTATATTTATAATGCAAGCAAGCTTCTAACAAGTTTAAAACAAATACACCTAGGCTATCCTCTAATAGAATATCAATTCTTTGCAAATTCTCTTTCATCCACGCTTTGATATTCATCTCCGTCAATAAGTGTGTTTTACAAAAATCTTCATCTGCCAATATCGATTTGGCCAAATTGCTTCCTGTTGAGGTAGGATTATAGTGATGTGATGTAAACCTAGCGCCACTTTTTGAATTTACTTTTCCGATTTTTAAAAACCTATCTTTATATTTAAACATATATATTCCCATAGAATTTTCTGGCAATTTTTCACATTTGTGTGGGACTGAATGGCGAATTATTTGTATTTTATCTATATCAATACTTTCTCCCAATACGGTACATATTTGTTCCAATATTCTTTTTATATTTTCATATTCATCTATATTTTTGCTTTTCAAAATTTCACTTTCTTTCTATTGTTTTAATGAAATATTTTCTAAATGGGTATGCAAATCACATGATATTTTTTATCTCTGGACAATTGAAGAAAAATTCTGAAATTTTTATTGATAAATTCTTTTACTGTATGAAAGTCTTCTTCATTGATTCCAAGTGATACATTATATACAAGTTATGGTTTTTCGCAACCATTTTTACCATAAACAATATTGTATCTCAGATTTTCTACCATTTGCTTGCTTACATGAAACGCTAATCAATTACTCTTATCAACTGATTATCAAACGTAAATTGGCTACTGAAATACATTTTATATCGTTTCCTTCATTTCTTCACAAATTTTAATTGTATCTGAATCTTTATTTCCGTCAAAATATTTATCGATTACTTTATCAAATATTTCATTTTCCGATACCAAAGAGAATAGTGTCATGGAAGATTTTAATTTTAGGGCATCTACCTCTCCAAATATTTCTACTGGATTACTTGTATTCAGTTCTAATAATACTTTTGATATTTCTATTAAATGTATTCCTAGCAATTTATTGTTTAAATATAATTTTGCTTCCTCTAAACTCTTAATTTCATAATACTTAGTGGTTTCACTCATTCCTAAGCCTACGATTTGTGGGAAAATATACCACATCCAATGTGTTAGTTTTCTTCCCTTTTTGATTTCGCTTAATGCATTTTCATAATCTTCTTTGTGTGCTTCTATAAATCTATCTAATCCATACTGGTTCATTTCGAATCACTTCCTTTTTTATTCGTAGTAATCATATTCATCTATTAATTTCCTATTTAATTTGCAAGTAGAAATTCCCTCCTGATTTAAAATATCTATATATTGTTCTAAATATTTTTGATAAACAAAATCTTTTTTTCCTTTTACCATCGCTATAAAGTTCAACTTTCCTTCTATCACATTTCTGATATGATAAATAAGATTTTTACGATTATATGTAAATCTATTTTCTTTTTGTAAATGAAAATAATAAACTGCTGCATCTCTTAATCCTTCTTTAGAAGCCCTATGTAAAAGTGCCCTTAATCCTTTTACATAAACTTTTTTTACATTCACTTTCTGGTTTACAATCAATCCAGTTACTTCCTTTCTCTCTTTTCTGAAACTATAATTGGTCTTGGTCTCATTGATTGCAAAACCTTGATGTTCGATGAGGCTTCTAAGCTTCTTTCCTACTAATACAATATTATCATCTGTTCTAACGACGATTTCTTTTGGAAATGGGGTATCACTAGATATTGTAATATCATCGGCATATCTCGTATAAGAGAAATGATATTCTTGGCTTAGCTTTAACATTCTTTTATCTAACATGTAACAAACAATATTAGAAATAGTTGGAGAGCATGGAGAACCTTGAGGAAGTTCATTATGATAACATGCAATTTTGGCAAGTATGGTCGCTACTTCACTAGGAAGACAAAATGGTTTTGTCATAAATATTCCTCGAACTCTTCCAAAGTGAATGGAGGGAAAAAAGTTTTTCAAATCAATATTTAAAATATAATCACGCTTTTTATGAACTCTGGCATTATCAACAATACTTTTTCCTTTGATAAATCCATATTGACAATCTAAAAATTCATATCTTTTTAAAATATAATTATTTAATTTCCATTGTACCCATTTTAATTTTTCATCTGGAGAAGAAATTCTGCGGTACCCTCCACTTCGTTTTTGAACTTTAAAAGTATGATATGTTGACTTCGTTAAAACATTTTCTAATGTAAGAGGTTTTATATCTAAAATATAGCAGACATATTCTTTATAATTCATCCTACACCTCCTATGAATTCTATATATTATGACTCCCATGAAAGGAGTGACTTATCGAAGATAAGTCTGTAAAAATAACAATTTAATAACCACTGCGAAACGCACGTGATATGCAATTCTATTTGTTTTAACTAATAATCAATAAATTTTGATGTTTTTGTATCATAATCTAAAGAAATAATATTTCCCACTTTTCCATGACGATTTTTTGCTACAATAATTTCTGTTGTAATACTATTTATTTCTTTATCATAATAGGAATCTCTATATAAAAGTAATACAATATCAGAAATATCTTCTAAATTGCCACTCTGCTTCAAGTCGATAATTCTAGGTCTTTTATATTCTCGGTATTCCACATTTCTAGATAGTTGTGACAACAGCAAAATAACCAAATTATATTTTTTTGCCAAAGCTTTTATTCTATCTAAGGTGTCATTATATTTGTCGAGTGCTGATGTAGATTCTTTTTCGTTTCTGAGTAATTGAATATAATCAATTGCTAGAAATTTTATTTCTTGATTTTGCTCTATTAGGTTTTCTAAATCAGAAATCGTATAACAATCATCCGAGACAAAAAGGTTATATTTTTTTTGCTTTAGTCTTTGAATGTATTCTGTCATTTTTAGTTCATCATGAAAAACATCTCTATAGTTTTCCTCTTTTCCTATGGAAGCCAGTGCTAAAGCAAGATTACTTTTATTCATTTCTAAACTTACATATAAAATGGGAAGATTATATTTTTCTAGTAAATTCATAATGATGTCATTTAAAAATGTTGTTTTTCCCATACCTGGTCGTGCACCAATTGTAATAATGGAACCATCTTTAATTCCATTTAAACAGTTATCTAGTACTTTATAGCCAAATTTATAATTATCTTGAACACTATTTTTTAAGTTAATTTCATCTATTTTTGTAATAGTTGCCATATTTATTCCTCTTTTCAAATCTTTCATTTATCTAAAACATAGTTACAGTTTCTCTATCAGCATTACCAAAAGGCAATTTTTGCGCATAATATTGTCATAACTAAAAAAGCCTTTCATTCTATATATATCTCCTATTTTTACCTGTCCTATTAAGGTTTTCATTTGTAAGTCCTGATTGTCTTTAAAAGTGACCTCTATTTTTTCACTATCATCTGACACTTCTAATTTACACCGAGTTATATAACCTTTTTCCTCTATTTGAAATCCGTCTACCTTTCCTTCTATTGTGACCATCGTATCAACATCTACATCTTTTATTTTAACAATTTTTTCTTTTGAGAGATCCGCTATTTTTGGATATTTCGTGGAATGCGATATCCTTTTTTTCTTTTTACTCAGACTTCCCCCAATTCTTCGAATTGTATATTCTGTATCACTATCTTCCCCCATTAACAAACTAATAATATTAATTCCTAATAGATAGCTTAATTCTAACATAATAGAAATATCTGGGAGTCCTCTGCCACATTCCCATTTACTGACAGCTTTTGCAGTGATTCCAAGCTTCTCCCCAAGTTCTTCTTGTGTTAATCCTATTTCTTTACGACATTTTGCAATATACCTTCCTATTTTTTCTAAATCCATAGGGCATCCTTCTTTCAAGAATATTTTATCGTTTTTCTGAACATTTGTATACCTACTTTTAGTAGAGTTTAAATCGAGTAGAGAAAATTAAATAGTTTTCTCTATTTAATTTGTCCCTCTCACACCACCAGTACGTACCGTTCGGTATACGGCGGTTCAATTTATACTGAAATATGTACTTTTAAATAATGGTCTATTGGAAATATTAAGCCTTTTCGTTTCAGTCTATCATTTGACATAGCATATTTTATAGATATTTGTGTAGACATAAACCAGTATGACTTCCTACTATAGGCACATCTTCTTGCATTATTTTCATAAACTCCTAGCTTCTTTAGACATTTTATTCTGTTATCACAAGTTTTCCATTGCTTCCATATAATACATCTAATTCTTCTATTTAAGTGACTGCCTATATTCTTCATAATAGCTCTCATGTCTGCTATTCTAAAATAGTTTATCCAACCCCTTATTACTTGATTTATCCTAACTATTCTATAACTCAAAGAAATACTCACGTTTCTTTTTGTGAGTTGTTTTAGTTTTCTTTTAAATTTCTTGATAGATTTTAGATGTGGTTTTGGCTTAATTATTCCTGTTTTTGTATAATAAAACCCAAATCCTAAATACTTTATTTGATTTGGCCTTGCCACTTTACTCTTTTCTACGTTAACCTTTAATCCTAATTTCTTCTCAATAAATTTTGTTATGCTTTCCATAACTCTATTCGCTGCTTTTTCACTTTGAACTACAATTATACAGTCATCTGCATATCGAGTAAATTTTAAACCACGTTTTTCAAGTTCCTTATCTAATTCATTTAACATGATATTTGATAATAATGGCGATAAATTTCCTCCTTGCGGAGTTCCTACATCTGTTGGACTAATTACTCCATTTTCCATTACTCCACTTACCAGATATTTTCTTATTAATGACACTAATTCTCCATCATGTATTGTTTTCATAATAATAGATATTAATTTATCATGACATACTGTATCAAAGAACTTTTGTAAATCTATATCCACTATCCATGTATACCCATCATTAAAATATTCTAACAGTTTAATAATAGCCATTTCGCATGAACGACTTGGCCTAAATCCATAACTTGTTTCACTAAATTGTTTCTCATAGATAGGGCTTAATACTTGAACTATTGCTTGTTGTATTAGTCTATCAACTACCGTTGGTATTCCAAGTCCTCGTTTATCTCCATTTTCTTTTGGTATATAAACTCTTCTTACTGGACTAGGTTTATACTTTCTATTTCTTATTTGCTCTTTAATTTCTTCCTTATGTTTATACATAAAAGAACCAAGCTCATCAACGGTTACTCCGTCAATTCCACTTGCTCCTTTATTCTTATAAACTTGCTTGTATGCCAAAAATAAATTCTTGTCATCTAAGACTTTCTCTAGTAATTCCATATTCGTTCTTTCCTTTCTAATTTCAACGTTAATCACTTATCCTTTGAGGACTTTTTCTAGAAATACGTTCTATACTATACCTTTTATTTATTCTGATTTATGATTAACGTAATCTTAGTGTACTTAAACACTATAAATTGTTCAGTCCTTCCTAATTATCGTTAGTACTATGACCTCGGCTGACTTCTCATGACAAACCTTTTTCGACCGACATTAACGATTGTTATATTAAAACTTTCGTACTTATTCGTTCATGAGACCTCCCGTGGTAAGACATATATCTTTCCTCGTTTAGCCACTTGATTTACTACATAGTTTTACGTGTATCTTTTAGACTTTAGTTTGTTTTGCAACCTCATCCTTGCTTGTTTGCACAAGCCTATGCAGCCTTAGTATCAAGTTTCTGTCCGTTGGCCCACGATTTTGTTCCATGCTTCCTTCGGCCCCAACATCACTGTTGATGCTCTGCACTTCCCTAATACTTCGCAGATACTTACGCGTATAGCGGACTTTCACCACCTAGATATATGCCATGCACGGCACACAAAAAGATTAGTTCTTATATGTTATTAAGATCTAATCTTTTTGATATTTTTATTATTTTGCATTATGAATTCAATTTTTTTCGCCTATACTTTATGATCCAATTCATTTACAACATTTATTTTTTTAAATAGTCAAAATAAAGTAATTTAATTCAATACTTTCTTTCTTACCTTTTATCCCTAATTCAGCTTTTTTACTTTCCTTATTTCACTTGTATCATTCAATCGTGTTAATGCTTCTTTCTTTGGGGATTTTATTTTTATCTAATATATCTCCTGTTGGCTCACCATATAAAACTTCTAATAATTATATATAAACCATTTCACCTTGTCATTCATGTAATAATTGTCATTATATATCAGGTCCTTCGTCGCTAAGAACTAAATTTTAACCGAGACATTAGCTACATTGCTTCGTTTAACTCAGTTTTTGCATTTAATTTTCGTGGAAATTGAAAATTAGCTATTTTATTTCAAACTCAACAAAATACTTTTCACTTACATTCGCAGAAGAAGCTATATTTTCTACTGATGTAAAATATCTTACTAATCTATATTTTCCTTTGTTTAATTTATCATAACCGTAGGACCATTCAATTATTTCTTCCTTTTTTTCATTTACTTTTATGCTATACAAACAGTCATTCCACAATAAAGTTTCCCTTGGTTGATATGTAATAAATTTTCCATTGTCATATTTTTCTAATGAATATTTTGGTCCATAATGATATGTTTGCTTTGCGTTATTTTTTATGATTAAAGTCATTCCACGATCTGTTAATGTATTTTCTTTTATGTCCATAGAAATTTTATCATTATCACTTAAATTCCATGTTAATCCATTATCTACACTAACAAAAACTAGTTCTATATCTTCATATCCAGTATGATCCTCTGTCACTTGATATATAGAACATTTCAATTTCAATTCATTATTATCATAGTATGGGACATCCTCAACAGTTAAAGTTTCAATGTTTGGATTGTCATAATTAATTTTTCCATCAGTAAAAGTTTTACCTCCATCTTGGGTTACTTTAACCCCCATGTAATTATTATATTTAGTCAAATTAGGTTTAGAAATTGCAAAACCTAACTTTTTGTTCAAAAATACAAATTTAGGTTCCATGCTAACAATGATATTTTCTTCGGTTATATTTTCAAACTTTTTCCCTTTATTTATACTTTTTTGTACTCCAACAACTTGATTTTGACCTGCAGAATAATCATATCTTTCAAATCTTAAAATTTCATTATTAAATTCAATATAATATAATGTATTTTCATCCTCATAAGAGTATTTATTTCTTATATTCATTAAGGTTACCGCGCCTATAATCAGTGCAGTGACAGCACCTACTAAAATAATAAATTTCTTTTTCACAGGCATTTCCTCATTTCTATAAACTATTTATGAATCGCATTTGATACTCTAATTATATCACTTCCTAAATTATTTTAATAGTGTATGAAAAGAAAAACATAAGATTATAACCTGGTGTTAGGATAGAAATATAGACAAGAAAAACTTTAGTAATGGTATACTAGAAATATCAAGAAAGGGGAAGTGTCTATGAAACAGGAACATAAAAGTTATGATGAAGATTTCAAAAAAACAATAGTAGGTTTATATGAATCTGGAAAAAGAAAATCAGATTTAACAAGAGAATATGGCATATCTTATACAAACATAGATAATTGGATTAAGAAGTATGGAACAATTGTTACTTCGACTGGTGAAATAACTAATAATGATGAAATAATCAAATTGAAAAAGAAACCACATGAAGCCCAATCGGAGAATGAAATACTAAAAAAAGCAGTAGCCATATTCTCAAAAAAATAGAAGATAAAATCAAATTTATAGAGGATAATAAAAACAAATATGATATTAGATTATTGTGTCGATGCTTAAATATACACCATTCTATTTATTACTATCATTGTAACCATACGACTAATAGTTACAAAAAAGCTAATCAACAATTAGATGTGGAAATCACCAGAGTATTTAATGAATCTAAAGGAAGATATGGTTCACCTAAAATTACAAAAACTCTAAACAATCAGGGCATTAAAGTTAGTCAGAAAAGAGTTGTTAGAAGAATGAAAATATTAGATATTAGGTCTTAGAAGTATCACAATTAAAAAATTTAACCATTGCGGAAAATCAAAAACAGATAATACAAAAGAATATCCTAACTTACTAAAACAAAATTTCCTTGCGGAAAAGCCAAGTCAAAAATGGGTTGGGGATATTACTTACATTTATACAATAGAAACAGGATGGACTTACTTAGCGATAGTGATGGATTTATTTGACTTAAAAATAGTTAGTTGGAGTTATGGACTTTCTATGACAGAAGAACTAGTAATTGTGGCATTTAACAAGGGATTGGTTACTCGTGGATTAAAGTGTGATGGAATATTCCATTCAGACAGAGGAAGCCAATATACATCAAACGATTATGAAAATTTATTATCTGCTTTAAAAATTAAACACTCATATAGTAAAAAAGGATACCCATATGATAACGCAAGTATGGAGAGCTTCAACGCCATATTAAAGAAAGAAAAAGTCAATGTAAATACGTATAAAACATTTCAAGAAGCTAAGTTAGTGATATTTGAATTTATAGAAAGTTGGTATAACAACAAACGTATTCATAGCACATTAGGATATATCACACCCAATCAAAAGTATAATAGCTATATTACCAACTTAGCAACTGCTTAATTTTTACATTACTAAAGAATTTCGTGTCTAAAAACTTGACATAAATCCAAATAGAAGAGTGACTTTTTTCTAGAACTTTTAAATAAGTATTGTGAGGTCCACAGGCTTTAATTATATCTAGTTGTGTTTCATTAAAATATAAAACTAAATCATTATAAAATGAACCTTGATTTTGTTTTATAGGAACAACGTAATCACCTTTTCGTTGAATAACAGATTTTATATTTTCTTTTTGCGTGTTTAAAGCATCCCAAGTAATAATATTTCCTAGTATAGCTAAAAAAGATACAACAACAATATCCCAAATTTTATATTTG
>CANPBV010000068.1 GCA_947572405.1 uncultured Mycoplasmatota bacterium
GAACCACTCTCATATAGTTTATCTAAATTTATTTTACTTTTCTTAAACTCTGTTCCAAGAAAAATCGATGCAATAAGTGTTTCTATAATCTCCTCATCTTTTGAACTTCTCAAATTATCACAAGTAATTATATCATGTCTTCTCCAGAACATTTCGTTAATATCAACACCATAGTTTAGTCCATAATTACTAACACTTATTTTAGGCATATCATATAGTTTGATACTATCTTCAAAAGTATAATCTTTGCGTATTCTACAGGCTACCCTTCTAACCAAATCTGCAAAGTTTCCTGTAGACCCTGCCTGCCTTAAATCATGAGAAGATAATTTTTTACCAGAAGAATTTATTCGTCTAAATATTTCTTCAATTTTGTTTGCATCCTGTCCTGATAATATTATAGGCAATTCACTATCTGCAAAGTCTGCACAAATATCATCTGGCAAAAGATTATCGTGATTCTTCCAATTTTTATCTTTTAACAATACTCCAGCCGAAGGAATATGAGAGATATTAAAATATTTTAATTGATTTTCATGTTCAATACCAAACTCACCTATAATAAATGAAAAAATTGCATTTAAACGCTGTAAACCGTCAACTATTTCATATCTTTGGTATTCTTTACCATCTATTAGCTCTTGAAAATCATTGATCATAATGGAAGGGGTAGGATATTTATTAATAATAGAATCTATAAATAATTTCTTTTCCTCTAATGACCAAACTAATTTTCTCTGATATCTTCTATTAACAAATAATTCATCATTGAAATACCATCTGGCAATCTGATTTATAGTTTTTCCTTTTACATCCAGTTTTTCACTCACTGTACGAATTCTCTCTTTCAAACTTATTTACCTCCTAATCTACCATTATTTTCCTTATTTTTCAATAAGAACATATGTTCTATTTTACTATATTTTTTCATAAAAGTAAATCAATTAAATAGATTTAATATATAAAAATTTAGGTTCTTTGTAAATTTTGAATATTTTATTTTTATCAATGCTTCGATTTTGATAAAGCTTTGATATTTTAAGAAAATTCAAACTTAATAAAATATCAAAATCTAAGAAAGAACCTAAATCTATACTTATGCAGTCTTTTCTTCCAACAAATTCAAATTATTTCCATCAAATAAGTAATAGCTCTTATTAGAGATAACCTTATTATATTCTTTTTCTCCTTCAAATTCATTTATAACAGCTTTTTCCTCTGTAGTCATATCTTGATATACTTTCTTTCCGTATGAAGGAGGTAGCCAACCTTTATGCTGACTTCCAAAGATATTAAATTTCTTTAGTAATTCCTCATTATTAAATACTATATGACATGTACCTTTTTTATAGAAAGTAACTGTAAAATACTTTAGCTGAATATTTTTTGTTTCTCTATATTCTTCTGCAAATTTTAAAGATTCTTCCAGATCAATTGCTTCTGTTAATCCTCCGTCAAGATAATTAAAACATTTTTCTATATCCTGCAATTTTCTAAGTACATCATAATCTGTTGGTCTGAATCCTCCCCAAGAATAGCTTAAATCATGATAACCATTTAATGGAATGATAACCTTTTTATTGATAATCCACGATTGATTGGTTTTCCAGCCATTATAATAATGAATATTCTTTGAAGTTTCATTTATCCAATGATATTTATGACTTAATTCATCAAAAAGTTCCATTATAGTATCTTCTATACCCTTTACAACTTTTTGTTGTATATCTATTTTTAACTGATAAATATTATAAAGAGAAAAATCGTAATCTTTCAATTCCTCTATTCTATTATAAAAGTCCTGCTGCAAATTTCTTGTAAGCTGTCCAATAAATTTTTCATTTCCAAAAAGTGCTTCCCAATATTTTTTCCGTACACTTCTAATATATTGATTAACAGAAAGCCCCTTCTTTCCTATCGTTAAAGAAAGAATACATCCTCCTTCCTGTATTGTTTCTCCAGTTTTGCTATCTTTTGTAAATTTTGATAATATAAAAGGTTCCATAGCATGATATTCTTTTATAAGTTTAATTCCTGCTTCCACTTCTAATTGATATTGTTTTACAACAGCCTTAAAAAAATCACTATCAATCAACTGAGTACATTCTGTTTCTTCGATTTCTTCCATTTCCTGGGCCTTTTTTAAACCACTGAGAATAAAAGACTCTCTTTTTACTTCTGGTAACTGAACTTTTATAAGTGCTATCTCGACATTTGTTTTCCGTTCTGCATCTAAAAAGGCATTTTGTATAAATTCAATATTTGCATTATAATCAGTTAGTTTTCTTTGTAAATCTATTCTTTCATTAGTACAAGGATTTTTCAAAGTTTCTGCATTTAAAAGACAAATAACTGCTCCGCCATTTCTTTTTTGCATATCCAGAGCTTTTAACAGATGCTTACATCCATTGCTGAAAGGGGGATTCATTATAATTAAATCGTATTCCTTCATTGTGTTATATGTAAGAAAATCATCATGTACAACTCTAAATTCCTTTCCTTTTAAAATACTTTGTAAATCCCTATTAATTTCTATACAATCAATGTCAAATTCAAAACGACTATATGATGTATTATATATTTTCTCCTTGTCTCTGATTACCTCTACAATATTTCCTTTTCCTGCTGATGGTTCTAAGATAGTCTTTATCATTTTAAAATCCAAATTGCATATCATTTTATCAATTATATTGTGTGGTGTTGGATAAAATCCATTTACATTTTCAAACATGTTCATTCCTCCAAATATTTTTAATGGGATAATTTATTATCATCAATATATTTCTTCAATACGTTGTTTTAATATAATATTTTCTCAAAATAAAAAGAACTGAAATAAATCAGCCCTTTTTTATAATCTTATCTAATTTTTTACAACGCTTTTTGGTACAAACTCTATTTTCAAAGTCATTCCCATACTATCCGCAAGACGTTTAAGCAGTTTTAAAGAAGGATTTCTTGTACCATTTTCTAACTTGCTTATGTCTGCCAAACTAATCCCCGTATATTCTGCCAATTCTTTCCTTATGAAATTATGTGAAATCCTAGTATCTAACATTGCACGAGTTATATTCATTTCTGGTTGTAAATCTTCCCATTCTTTTCTAAATTTCGGATCCTTCAATTGTTGTTCTAAAAATTGATCGAAAGTTTTTATATTTTCTACCATATTCTTACACCAAATCTTTCTTTTCAATCATAAGCCCATAGCCTAAAGCATTAAGTATATTACAAAATGTCTGTAATGATGGACTATGATTCTTTTTTTCCAATCTTGAAATAGCTTGCTGTGTATTTCCCGTCATTTTTGCAAGTTCTGATTGCGAAATATTCTCTTGTTTGCGTATTTCAATCAATTTATCAACCAGCTCCTTATCATTGTTAGACACGTAAAAAGTTGGTGCTGACATTCCACTACGTTCTGTAAGAGGAATATTCCCTTTTTCAATCTCAATAGCTTGTAATAATCCTTGCATTGTATCATCAAAAAATTGACTCATATCTTTATTCCTCCTTTAAGATTTTGACAACTGCTTTAAATGCCTTCTTTTCTTCTTCCGTTAAATCATCTTTCTCATTTTTTGCATATACATTTATAAAATAAATAGTTTCTTTCAGCTCAATATCTACATATATAACTCTACCGCCTCCACGCTTTCCATGTTGATCTATTGATATACGAATTTTTCTTAATCCACCAGTTCCTGGAATAGCATCTCCGGTTTTAGGATTTTCTAATAATATATTCTGTAATTCTCTTAAATTTTCGTCTGTCAATCCTAATTCTTTCCATTTTTTAGTAAATATTGGCACTTCTATAAATGTACGTTTCATTTCTTCTTTTGTTCCCTTCACGTTTTCTATTATTAAAATACATCAAATTTGTTGTTTTGTCAATCTTTTATTACTTATCCATACCCACAAAAGAGACTTTTCAAGAAGCTTAATTATTGCGATCTAAAATCATAAACCCTACCAGACTGGATACCCCCGATAGAACACATAAAGCATAATAACAATAATTTTTCTATATTTTCCCTCAAAAAATTGAAACTCACTCCTTTCAACTTTTATACTATCCTGCCCGTAACAGTTCTTCAGGATTAAATTTAAAAATAAAACCATTTTTAAAGCTACTATAAAAGCCATGTATAATTGCTAACCTTTGTTTAATTTTTTCAAACTCTGTCCTGGTCAGTTCCGTTTCAACTTTTACCACCCATATTTTATTCCCTGTTTTAGTATGGATATCTTCAGTTATTATATAGTTAATAGCTTCTTTTTGAGCATTTTTTGTATCTAAGGTTTCGGTTTCGTGTGTATACGCTTTTTCCGATTCCTTTTCTTCTTCAGTTTTATTCATCTTCAATTTTTTAGCTGGATTTTCCTTAAACAAGAATCCCTTCTTAAACCTAGAGTAATATCCACCTAATGAGTTAATATATTCCTTTACCTGTATATATTCCTCACGGCTCAGTTTTTCCTCAACTCTTACAATATAAATTCTTTCCCCTGTGCGTGTGTCAGTATCTTCAAATACATTGTAAGTATAACTATCTACATCAATACTATCCGTTTTTGTCTGTTCGGCTTCCATAGTATTAGTACTATTGTTTTTCTTTTCTGTTTTTATAGTTTTCTTTACTATCTTTTCTACCTCATAAGGTATTTTTACTTCCTGAAGCTCACACCAAGCAATAGACCCTTTTTCGATCCATTTTGTAAGTGCATCATATTCACCACTACTTACAAACCAATAATTAGCCTTGTCTGCATGTCCTGTACACTCTTTTGTAAATTTTTCATTTAATTTATAGGCATGATAATATTTCTGTCCATTATAGTCTGTTTCATGAATTCTATATACAAGCCCTTTTCTACGTCCATAATTAAAATGATCTTTCAGAATAAAAAGTTGTCCTTCTTTAATACTTCCTTGTGCTGTTTCAACTACCTTTAATTCTTTTTTATATTTTGTAATAGTAACCTTTTCATAGATAGTACTATCACCCTCTCCAAGCAATCCGCCACAGGTTGTATCAATTTTATTAATAAATGCTTCAAATTTATCAATCATTCGGATAGCTTCTTCCAAATTTTCAAGATGACATTGTGTAGCTGATTTTGCTTTTTCCTCTTCTGTATAGTACTCATGCCATAGAAGGTCTTGTGTATGTTTTTTTGCATAAGCTTCTTTATCTTTTCTGTACTCCTTTAAATCTTCCATATAACGAGGATAATTATAGTAATCATATATACTTGAATACTTTAAAATCCCGTTACCCTTTGCAATGATAATTTCATCTTTTTCTATATGCCAATTCATCTTTGAAGGATGTGCCATATGTCCAGGAATAGTATCTACAACAATATATCTTTCCTGGTCTTGATTTGCTATTTCTGCCTTCTTTTGTAACTTCTTTATCATTATTTTAGCACTTTCTTCTTCCTGTTCACTTGCACCCCGTTCAACAGTCATAGCCTCTAACTTTTTTATCTTTTCTTTAATACTTTTATCATATGTAAAGGTTGTATGATTATATTCTCTAATTTCCTGTGCTTCTGCTGCTCCATAGACATTTACACATAAAATATAGCCGTTTTTTTCTGCTATTCCGTCCCAATGTGCAGGACTCCAATAGTCAGTCATACTATCACTTTTATCTTCATAATATCCATATACTTTCCAACCTTCCATAGACATTAACTTGCGTGCTATCATAACTTTGACTTCTCTGTAATCATAATAAGTTGACATAATTGATATCCTCCAGTTTTCTTTTCCATTCTATTAATTATCCATACCCATAAAAATTATTTCATAGGCATGAGAAATAATAAAAATATGCCGTATTTGCCAGGCATCCAGGCAGCAGCTTTTTAAGTTTACAGCGTATAACCTCGCCTTCTTCCTTATTGGGGGTTCGCCCATCGTGGTTATTATCTTCTCCAGCAGTCCCACGCCTTTTTCTGACTTTTCAGATTTTTTCTTTCCCCTCAAATCTTTGGGGCGGTAATCTTTGAAAATGTGATACCTGCTTTCACACAATGCCAGCACAATATTTAAAGTGCATTGCTGATCTTGGACACTTGAAAATATAACGGCTTTTTCCTTGCCTCCCTTTTGCCCTCAATTTAACGTGCTTCTCTAAAGGGATTAAATGCCACCTGTCACGGATTTACTGTTTTCTCAGTCCTGATATATGCACTTAGTACCACATGGGTAGCCCTCACAGGATTATAATACTTACTTCTTTATTTTATTGCATTTTCTCGCTTGAACATCACATTCCTTTTTTTAAAGCAGTTGACCGCTTTATATTTCTGTTATTCCATCCTAATGTTGTTTTTAAAGTGGTGTCTTTTTAACCTCTATATTCTCCACATGGGACAACTTGCCCAGCGCATGTTGATAATGGAGTATTATTGCTCAAATTCCTATGTTCCGATGCCTGTTAAATTGCCAAATTGCCAAACGCCCAAATGGGAACTTGAATCCCATGTATGTTGCTTGCTCCTGCTGGGCTAGTTGATATTCAAATCATTTTTACAAATCCTAAATCCCAAAAAATATTTTTTAGTCCTTCTATTTCTCCTTTGATATAGGTTATTTTTTCGGATAAGGAATATATTGCACATTCAATTCCATCATCTTCTATATCATGATTTTCCATGAGATTATCTAAACGCTTATCATGTGTTATCAATTCCTTTTCTAAATCAACAATTCTTTTTGCTATCTCTTTTCTAAATTCCATTTTCCTTACCTCCGTTTAATTGATTTCCTTTAACTGACTTCATCATAACACAATGATTTCGTTGTGTAAACATGTTTTTAATGTTTTTTTCTATGTTTTTATTGTTATTTAAGGTAACAAAAAGCACTATGTAAAAACATAATGCTTTATTCTGCCTTACTTCCATTCGGAAATTGAAAAAATGAATGATATTCGCAACCCATTATGGCAGCCATTTTTTCAAGTTCTTCTTGTGTAAATTTACCGGTTTTCAATCTGTTACTTATTGATTGTTGGCTCATTCCCATTCTTGCCCCTAGTTCTGTGACTGTTATTCCAGCCATTGCACAAGCTGATTCTACTTTTTGTTTTATAGTAATCTTTACCGCCCCCTAATCCCAATTTATAGCATCGTGAGAAATAGTCCCATTCTCCGCAATATCTTTTTCAGCATCTTCTAACGCTTTTCTTTCTGCTGGTGTGACTTTTGTATAATCTGGATCCCATGCAAGAACAAGCTTTTTTATGAATTCAAGAGCAAAGTTTTGATCACTTTCTGGTAATACTTCCATAAGGCTTATAGCTTCTTTTACTGCTCCACTCATATAAACACTTCCCTTCTATTTATAAATGTCGCCTCTGGTATCAACATCCATAATATATAATACTTTAATTTCTCCATTCTGCCCATAATTATATATTATTCTATACTTTCCTATTCTTAATCGTTTTCTGCCGTCTGAATATCCTTGCATTATCCTTATATCCCCTTTAGGCGGATTTTCTATTAATCCTTCAATACCTACCTTAATTCGTTGTTTTGTTGGTTTATCCAACGATTCAATATATTTTACTGCTTTTTTAGCATATTCAATTTTCACGTTGTCAACCTCCCATCTTTACTATAATTATACCAAATTCTCCGACTTTTTCAAGCCTAACTAAAAGCTGTTTAAAATCCCCCTTTATTGCTCCATAAGAAAACATATATATTCTTTTAACTCTTTCCTTATATTTGCCAGCTCTTCCTCTGCATTTTTAAGACGCTCTTTATATTGAATCATAATTCTGTTATCTTCTACAATGTCCAATTCTTCCCTAAAACTATTACATGAATCTTCTAAAAAATTAACATTATTAGCAGCCTTCTTTTCTGCTTCTAATATCTCTAATAACGATTTCTGCATTTTTATTTTCCTCCAAAATTTTTATTGATAACAATATGATACTTAATAACAATATTCTTAATTTTGTAACTTTATCTTTTATTGTTATTTTAGAGATTTTCCTTTTTTTAAAGGCTCATACCCTATAACAGATACAAGCCCTAAAATAATTATTTCTATATTAGGATATTCTTTAAAATTTCCTACTTAAAAGTTATCACATATGCTTCATTATAACTTCGGAGTTATCACACATGCTTTCAACTTTGGAATAATCATACATGCCTTCAATTTTAGAATTATCACACATATTTTCAACTTCAGAATTACCATACATTTTTCTAACTTTGGAGTTATCATACATAGTTATAACTTTGGAGAAATTATACATACCTTCAATTTTGGAGTTATCATATGTTATTACAACTTCGGAGTTATTATACATAGTTCCAACTTTAGAGTTATCACGCATGTTTTCAACTTCGGAGTCATCACGCATACTTGCAATCTGAGAGTTATCATACATGATTCCAACTTTAGAGTTATCACACATACTTACAACTTTAGAGTCATCATACATACTTCCAACTTTGGAGCTAT
>CANPBV010000069.1 GCA_947572405.1 uncultured Mycoplasmatota bacterium
TCTTGGGTTATTTTTGATAGTTAGGTTGCGGACATAGTCTGCGGCATGATATAATGAAGTAAAGAATAAAGGTGGTTGATTAAATGACAAGAAAAGAAAGAAGAAAATTAAAGAAAGATAAATCTCTAGTTTGTACTTTATATAACATTATAGACAAATATCTCCCAAGATTATTTATTATGTTTGAAAACTTAAGTGATTCAAGGCAACAAGGAAAAATAACTTACTCCATGAAAGCCATATGTGTTACTCGCCTTTTTGCCTTACTATGCGGTATTACTTCAATGAATTCTTTAACTAATACATTTAATAACGACTTTACTATTTCTAATTTATCTAAAATTATTAATGAATCTTTATCTGATTTACCTCATTATGATACCATAAATGATGTCTTTGATGACTTAAATATTGATGAACTTCGCAAGATACAAAAATACATTGTTAATGCTATTATTCGTTCCAAAATGTTTGATAAGTTCAAATATAATGGTTGTTTACAACTACTTGTTGATGGTACTGGTTTAGTTACTTTTAACTACAATCATTGTGAGCATTGTATTGTAAAAAAACATTCTGATGGACATATTTCTTATGAGCATAATGTTTTAGAAGCTAAACTTGTTTTTGGATCTTTTGTTTTATCTATTGATTCTGAATTTATTGAAAATCCTGATCCTTCTGTTATTAATATTAAAAAACAAGATTGCGAAATGAATGCTTTTAAAAGAATGGCTAAAAGAATTAAAAAGAATTTTCCTAAATTAAAATTTATCATCACTGGTGATACTTTATATGCTACTGGTCCTTTTATTAAAATTTGTTTAGATAACAATTGGTATTATATTTTTCGGTTAAAATCTGATAGACTTAAAACTGTTAATCAAGATTTTGGTGGCATTATTGATATCGAATCTGGTTCTTCTCTTAAAAATTATTTTTTAGTTAAGGACTATGAATATAATAAATATAAATTTAATATTGTTAGATTTAATGATTTAATTGAAAATAAAATTTTTACTTTTATTACTAATTTATGGATTGATGATAATAACATTAAAGATGTTATTAATTTAGGCAGAAATTGTTGGAAAATTGAAAATCAAGGTTTTAATAATCAAAAAAATATTTATTTTAATATTTCTCATATGTGTAGTTATAATTATAATGCGATAAAGGCTCACTACCTTTTTATTCAATTTGCTCATACTATTAGACAATTATTGGATTTAGACTCTCTATTTACTAAAATTTATTCAGGCAAAATAAAAGAAATAAGTTTCACTATTTTAAATGAACTTATTTCAACTCATATCAATCTTAATTCATCCATCAATTTTCAATTAAGATTTGACATCTTAATTATATAATTTTTTTACAATTTTATAAATACTTTTTTCTGATTTATGGGGAAGTTTACAGAAATTATTTTCTTATGCTTATTTTTCATCTTTTTGTGAAAAAATTTATTTCTTTCTCTTATTTTTTCTTTTAATCACTTAAAAAGAGTAAAATTTTATTTTTCACTCTTTATTGCTGAGCATCTATATATTTAGATATTCAGATGCTCCTCTCATAATAAAATCAAATAACTTCTGACAAAACTTTATAAAATTTTCATTTTTTTATTTAAATTAGTTAACTTTACTAATTTTTATCTTCTTTATCTGGTCCCTTTTATCATATAAATAAATGTTGTAGTATCAACATTATTACTTGCATATCCTTGATATTCCTTACTTAAATTTGCCATAACTTCCAGCTTCGTACTATAATTTCGAATAAGACTAGAATAATGATGCAAAGGTGTAATTCCTTCTCTGTTCACTTGGATCATTCCATTACTTAACGTAGCTATACCTTCCTTTAATTCTCCTACACCATTCGCTAATACCTCAGCACCTTTTTCTAACTGCTTTGTTCCTGTTTCCAAAAGTTCCAAACTGTATTCAAGTTCTATACTTCCTGCCTTTAATTGTTCTAATCCTTCTTGTAACGCTGGCAATAAATCAAACGAAGAAATGCTTTGATCAACGATCTTATTATCCATAGATAGCACATAAACAAGTTGTTTGGCTTCTAATATTCCAACATCGGTCCCAGAATATGCCATCAAGGTATTGTAATCCATGCCTAATTTGGTTAATGTATTTGTAATGATCATCTCATTTCCTTGTTTTAATCCCGCCAATTCCACTTTTGCTTCCGGCAAATTAGAAACTTGTAATTCTTTTTCCACTGCCATAATTGTGTTCTCTAATGTTGTAACAATACTTTGTAAACCTTCTTTTAAATTTGTAGAACCATTTTTTAATTTTGTAATGGACTCAGAAAACATTTTTAAGTTGGTATTAATTTCATTCGTACCTAACGAAAGAGCTGTACTTCCCTCTTCTAATTTTTTAGCTCCCTCTTCTAGTTGATCTATACTAGATTTTAAAATATCTAAGTTAGAAGATAATGAATTTAATTTATCAAAAACTTCTAAGTCTTTTCCTTCTAATAACTTTGGTGTAGCTACCATATAAATACTTCCAAGCGAAAATTTTGTTGTATCATATGTAATTGTTATAGTATCTAAATTCTCCAACTCTTTCATACCCAAAGACTGGGATAAACCCGGAGTCGATAGTCCAATAATCATAGTTCTAGAACCACTATTCATTGCTTTTCCATTCTCTACAACAATATTCTTATTATTTTCATTACCTAACATCATACCTATTGTAACTACGAATGGTGTATAGACCGTTTCCATTTTTCCGTTAATATTTACTTGATTATCTAATTTATTTTGAAAATGTAAGACCAATTTAATGTTTCCCTTTTTTCCAATCATTTTTTTTGCTGGCATTTTCTCTCCATCTAGATAATATTCTATTGTTACATCAATTGGTTGTTCTTTATCCGTATCGCCCTTGTAAAAGATATCCCTTCCATCTGCTTTCCATTTTAAAACATTTTTTTCTAATGTAAAAGTTTCTTTTCCATTGATATTCAAAATGTTTTTTAACTCAGTTTCATCGTTTAATTCGTTTGTACTATCATTTCGTATTTGGTTTGTTACAGTCCTTAAAATAAGTTTTCCATTTTCATCCAAACTCGTATAAACGGTTTCATTTTTTGCTAAAGCATATACACTCAAAGGGTTTAAGACCATATACCCAGCTAAAATAATACCTAATATTGATTTCATTTTTTTCATATTACACACTCTCCTTCATTCCCTTTGTTGTTTTCATGATGAGTTTATCAAATAATAATAACAATGTTGGCAATAAGAATATAACAACTATCATACTAATAATTGCACCTCTAGATAGTAATGTACAAATAGAACCAATCATATCTATTTTTGAATAGAATGCTACTCCGAAGGTTGCCGCAAAAAAGCATAGTGCAGAAACCAAAATGGATGGTACTGTTGTTTCTAATGTATTTTTTACAGCCTCTTTTTTCTTATTTTGTTTTCTTTCTTCCAAATATTTTGTTGACATCAAAATTGCATAATCAATGGTTGCCCCAAGTTCTATGGTTCCAACTACAATAGAAGCAATAAATGGTAGTGTTGTTCCTGTATAATAAGCAATTGCCATATTGAGGAAAATTGCAAACTCAATCACTAAAATTAAGATAAATGGCAAACTAAATGATTTGAGTACAACTAACATCAAGATAAATATAACAGCAATAGAAGAATAGTTCACCATTTTAAAGTCATGATCTGCAATCCGGGTCAGGTCATTCATAAGAGGTCCCTCTCCAGCTACAATTGCTTTTTTATCGTATGTTTTTACTAATTTATCCATTTCTTTTATCTGCGCCTCCAATTCAGGTGACGCAATTTCATAAAGGGAATTTACAATCATTAGTTGATAATGATCATTTTCTATCATTTGAGTAATATCTTCTGGCAACATAAAACTTGGTACTATTTCTAATAATATTTTCGGTGCGAGTACTAAATCAATTCCTTCTATTTCTTGTATTTTTTTAACTAATTCATCTAAATCGCTACCATTTAAATTTTTGTCAATTAAAATTAATTCAGGTGATACAATGTTAAAATCTTTTGCTAAATTAGAATTGGCAATGCTACTAGATAAATCTTTTGGTAGAGATTTGTCTAGTTTATAATAAACTTCTACCTTGTTATTTCCAATGATGGCTGGAATTAATAACACTAAAAATATAATCACAACTATCATATTATGTTTGATAATAAAGTTTTGTAATCTTTTCAATTTAGGGATAAAAACTTTATGTCTTGTTTTTTCTAGTGCTTTATCAAATACGAGTAAGAGTGCTGGAAAAAGAGTCAATACTGTTAGAAATCCACATAAAACTCCTTTTGCCATAACAATGCCAATATCAGTTCCAAGTGTTAAGTCCATAGAACAAAGAGCTAAAAATCCTGCAATTGTTGTAAGAGAAGAACCAATAACCGATTTAAAAGTATCCGAAATAGCTTGTTCCATTGCTTTCTTTTTATCCTTTTGCGCTATTTTTGCTTGCTCATATTTATGGTATAAGAAGATTGAGAAATCCATAGTTACTCCCAATTGCAAAACCGCTGTAATAGCTTTTGTAATATAAGAAATCTGCCCTAAAATGATATTGGTTCCCATATTGTAAAGGATGGCAAAACCAATGTTTCCAAGTAAGAAAATTGGAACCAGATAGGAATCAGTCGCAATGACTAATACCAATAAACATAATAAAACAGCAATAACAACATATGCAAAAATTTCTTGTTCTGATAAGTTCCTTGTATCTAATACCATAGCGGTCATACCACTTACTTTTGTAGAATCTCCTACAGTGTCCCGTAATTCTTTTACAGCATTCATTGTTTTTTCTTCTGATGTTCCACTATTAAAGGTTACTAAAATAACTGTTTGATTACCCTGATAGACCTTTTCTGTTATTTCCTCTGGTATCATAAAACTAGGTATGACAGTATCCATAACATCCACAATACTTGCGACTGTTTCTACTCCATCAATTTCTTTGATCTTTTTTTCAAGAGTTAAAATATCATAGTTCGACATGTTATCCACTGTTACAAATGAAAAGGCTCCAATTCCAAATTCATCCGTCAAAATATTTTGCCCTTTAATTGTTTCAATATCTTCTGGCAAATATACTAAAATATCATAATTTACTTTTGTTTTATAATATCCTATCATAGATGGAACCAATAAAATACAAGAAATTATAACAACAAATAAACTATGATTTGTAATAAACCCTTTTAATTTTTTCATGTAATCCCTCCATCGCTATGTATTTTATTACATTCTAAAAGAAAAATGAGCAACATAAAAACGGAAATGTTTTTTATTCGACAATTTGTTCTTTTTTGTTCGTTAATTATCCAACAAATAGTGGATTAACTTTACTTTTGTGTAAAATGATTTATAATATTCGTTAGGTGATATCATGAAAGAAAAACAAGATTTAAGAATTGTGAAAACAAGAAAAAATTTGTATGAATCTCTACTTTATCTATTAAAAGAAAAAACGTTTGAAGAAATAAAAGTATCTGATATTTGTGAAAAAGCACTCATCAATCGTTCCACTTTCTATGCTCACTATAATGATAAATATGAATTGTTTGCAGATTTAATTGAAACACTCAAAGGTTCTTTTGCTAGTGAGCTTAGCGCAAATACAAAAATTTCTAATTCAAAAGAATATTATTTAGAAATGTTAAGAATATTTTTGGACCATGCTCAAAATAACAGGGATATTTATAGTGCGATTATGATCCATAATAAAAATAGCGTGATTATGGATATGATTTATGATACGTTAAATGAAGACATAAAAAAAAGAGTTGAGCATGAAAAAAACCATAAAAATGTTCCAAGCGACATTATCGCCAAATTTTATTTAGGCGCCGTTTTTAATGTTGGTACTGAATGGTTAAAAAATAATAACCATTATAGCAAACAAGATATTTTAGATTATTTAGAAATATTAATTTCCGAAAATATTTAAAAAGGTAATAGAATTTTTCTATTACCTTTTTATCCTTCATAAAGTAGTTCTATTTTCGACAACTTATAAGTTAATCCAGCTACTGCTCCAATGTCAAAGCGAAGTTGACTATAGGTTCCACCAGGAAAATTTAGTTCAATATAACTTTCTCCTTCGTGTATGGTTCCTCTAGTAGAATTGGCTTCAGAAAATGGTGCATAAAATATTTGTATATATATATTTTTTGTAACTGGTTCGGCAAAATAAATTCTTGCTTTTTTTAGCTTTTTATAACTACTTGTACTTGAATATACCATTTGAGGATCTCCATCTGTAGTCGTAAAGGTATTCCCTGAGCGTGTTACTCCATATAATGTTGAACTATGATTTAAAATACTTGCTACATATACGGACTTGTCAATTACAGATACAGAAGCAGGTACCATTTCACTGATAAAACCCGTATTACTTTTTACCATCACTTTTGCTTCACCATTTCCACTAAAATATTGGAAATTCTCCTTTTGCCAAGTAACTCCTCCGTCAAAACTATAACTGTCAATACCACTTCTAGCATTTCCTTTTACAAATAAAGAAACATTATTTCTAGTAGTTGATGTAGAACGACTAAGCACTTCTATTCTGCCTATTTTGTAAGTTAATCCTGTTTCTGCACCAATATCCAATCGAAGACGGCTATAATCTTTTTGTGGAATATCAAATTGTACAAATGTTGCACCTTCACTAACTTTTTTTGAAATAGAAGCTTGTTCAGAATGAGGATAGCCATAGAATACTTGTACTCCCATGCTTCTGCTAATTGGCTCCACAAAATGGATTGCTACACCATTCATTTGCTCATATTTTCCAATATCAGTAAAATCCATAATCGGGTCATGAGATGTTGTAGTAAAAGTATTTCCTGATTGTGTAACGTTTTTTAATGTATAAATTTCTGCTGGGTATAAATTATATCCAATAGAGGTTGTTAAAGTAGGAGTTGAACTATCAATTTGATAGTCTCTACTTATGGAAGTTGATTCACCGCCATATTCATTTGTTCCTTTTAATTTAATTTGATAAATTCCTGTTTCTTTTAATTTGATTTCAGTAGAAACACTTTTCCCACTTACTTCTACAGTTGTTTCTCCTAAACTTACACCATCTCTAACAAGTTCATAAGAGAAAGTTGTTATATTAAAGGTATCAGTCGCGACAACTGTCACTGTTGTCTCAGAAAGCCAGATATCATCAGTACCCATGCTACTATAATTTAATATTGGCCCTTCTGCTCCCTCCAAAATAAATGTTCTTTTAGCAGTTGTCGTATTTCCCTCTGAATCACTTGCTTCATATGTAATTTCATAAGTCCCAACTTCTAGTTTTAATTCTCCTGTGATTTTTACTGTATTCTCATTTACTTCTATTTCTCCATCACTTTCATCTGTTATGGTTACCCCTTCATAAAAGTTATAGGTAGCAACTTGATTTAATTTTAAAGTTATAGTCTCGGGATCAAAAGTAATTTTTGGCCCAACACTATCTACAATATAAACCGTTCTAGTCACTGTTACTGTTTTTCCGTTATTACTAGCTTGATAAGTAATCAAATACGTTTTCCCAACTATAGAAGTGTCTATTGTTTCTACCTTTACTCCATCTAATTCGATACTTATTTCATAATCTAAATTCCCACCATCTATGGTTTTGGCTGTTGCCCCAGGTTCTTGATAAGTATTGCCTTGTTTCAATTTGATGACACTTTTCCCATTTAAGGTAATGACTGGGTCCTTGGCATTATCTGGAATGATACATTTTCCGTCCTTATATTTGATCATTCTAATATTTTCTTCCCCTTTTCCTTTTAAAGCACACCACTCATTATTATGGATCGCCAAAGAAATTTCTCCTGTTATACCAACTTGCAACATACCACCTTTTGGAATTTCACCAGAATATTCTAATTGTGGTCTTGTTTCTCCATCGAATAAAAATGTTTTTTCTGTTACATTATCATTTAATACCATATCTGCATAATAAAATTTCCCACTTTCTAATATTCCATAAGAGCTATCTAAGAACGCACTTTTTCTCACACGCCCTAAAATATTCAAGATAATAGGCGTAGCTATAAGTGCCATTATTACAAGTATCACAATAACTGCTAATAATTCTATTAATGTAAATCCTTTTCTTTTCATATCATCACTAGTCTTTCTATATACATTATAACATAATTTATAATCTATATTAAAAAATATTGTAAATATACTTGCCTCATACAAATTTCTTAATGTTTTGCTTATTTACAAACTGGATTTATGTCAAGTTTTTAGACACATTTTTTTGAAAGATAAACCGTATT
>CANPBV010000070.1 GCA_947572405.1 uncultured Mycoplasmatota bacterium
ACTTACATAGATAATCACAACAACCGTAAATAGACAGAAAAAAGCTATCCTCTACGGCAATAGGGGATAGCCTCTGTCATGTAACTTATTATTCGTTCTTGACAAGTTTCCGTCTGGGGTAATGGGGACGTGCAATATCTCTATTACCTTCTACAGTGATTATAAACGATTCTTTGCCCATTTGCAAGTGAAAAGTTTAGGAAATGGGGAGATTTTGATCTCCTCATTTTTTGATTCATTTCTTGGTTTTTAATAAAACCAAATTTTTAATTATTATAGTTAAACCTTTCATATAAATTTTACAAGTGAAATTAGTTTTTATAATATAATTTTTTATATTATCTCAAAAAAGCTCTAGTTTAATTATAGCCATAATTCCACAGGTTTTTTACACTCTTTAATCATTTCAATCACGGGAGTTGTATCCAAAAATTTGTACTCTTTCTTTAATTTACTTAATATTATATATCTGCTAGACGTCCTAAAAAGTGATGCTAGAGTCATGTTTTTCTCAACATCTTTTTCTGAAATTTCAATCGTATCTATCATGCCGAGTGCATAAGCTGTTAATATTTTAAAATATTTTTCAATTTCCTCAAACATTTCTGAATCAACATCTCTAGCCGAAAAAATATTATGTTTAGGATTCTTCTCTTTTAAAAGATCACACTTCTCATCTAAATCAAAACATATTATGGGAGTTAACCTATAATCAGAAGAAATATCTAATCCCTTACAATTTAATGTAGTTTTGATTTGTAACTTTGCATTTTCTAAATAGTTTACTTCCTTTAGCTCAGCTTTTAACTGTGATATGGGATTATCTTTTTTACACCATCCTATATCTTTTGATGTATGGTGTGGATTATAACTCCCTGGAGCAAAATATCGTATCAAAAATCCATCAGCGTCATAATCAAAAATATAGCGAAAAGACGGAGAAAATGCTAAATAATTATCATATTCTATATTTGAATATTCTTCATAAATATTTTCCTGAAATGTCGCTATATTCATGCAAACAATATTAGTATTTCTATTATTTATACAACGATCTATAATTACACATTCTGCAAGCTTTCCTAATAACAACATAATACATTTGGTATAATCCTTAAATTGGTATAGAGTCTTTTGTCCAATATCATCTTTTATTTTGTCCAAATCTTTTTTCGCCTCAATATCATTAGGAAAAACTAGCCATTTTAGCATTATTTTTGCTTTTTCTTGTGCTTTTTTATCATTATTTTTAATATCTATCATATCCAAATAATGGTATAAATAAAAGATAAGTTGTTTTGAATAGGACTCTATTCCTGGTTGTAAAATGTTTTCTCTTCCTATTAGCATCTTTTATCTCCTTCAGCTATCAATAAATTTCTCTTTTGCTTCTTTCTAAACTTACAGTCATAGAATTGATCTAAAATTTAGCCTTAAAACGAGAAGTTTAGTTTTAATAGCAAAATTATAGCACATTCATTAAAATTTTCATATAGTTTATACTAAATACAGCAAACCGCACAAAAAATTCTAGGATTTGTTTTTCATATGCAAATAAAATGAATATAAAATCTCAATTTTGTATTTGTATAACAAACAAATTTAAACAAAATTTATAAATTTGATTATTTATAGTTTTATATCTAAATAAGCACAAAATTTTCATATTCTCGAACATTATCATACTTTTTCCATGTTATTATCATTCAATCTTCACTTTTTAAGGAAAATCAATACTTTTCCTATTTTCTCTCGTATCTTTTAATTCCCCCCCATTTTTGTTATCTGAGTACCTTTATATATAATTTTATACAATCTTATTGTAATAATAAATATTACATCAGAAAACGAAACTTTTTACGAATTTCTATTTTCAACCTATTTTAAATATTCTTTTAATACCTTTTTATCTGTAATAATTCTTAATACTTTGATATTCAAACTATTTTTTTCACTCCAAACTACCTTTAAACCTCACAAAATCTTTCTCTATCGAACTATCATTAAAAATTCTATTTCTATACCTATTGTCAAAGATTCATAATCTTATTAAACAGCTCAAAAACCATTGAAAAATAACGATATATAGACAAAAAAGAAGGAATCACACCGAACTATAGCATGATTCCTCCGTATAAATCAGATTTGATTGTTTACCATATTGTACCTGTTTTTAGTCTATCGCTTCTATAGTTAATGTAAGTTAATATATTTAACTAGCTAAATTCCCAAATAATACAAGTTCTAACTGATTCATAAAGTGATTTTTAAATAATTCAAATAGTTCTGTTCCATGTTCTACGATAAATTCATCATATATCAGAATTCCTTTTTTATCAGCTTCACAGCTTGAAATTGTAATATCAATGAAACTTTCAGGTTTATGTTCTCTATTAGCCAGAGATACCATAAGATTTGCTTCTACTTCTAATTGTCCAATGTTCAGCCTACAACCCTGTTGCTTCTCATACTTATGAATAATATCTGTTATCATAGAATTTATTTTATCTTTTATGCTTTTTGGTGAATTATCATCTTTCTCTACAGAAAAATATAACAAATCTACATCTTTTTCAGAAAAACTATTGCCTTTCAATACTCTGAAATCTTCAAGTTGATATACTTTCTTCATATTTCCTCACCTTTCCTGCTGTTTCATAGCTATGCTTTTTGCTAATAAATAATCTTTATTGCCTTATCTTTAAATATCTGAGGGACATTTGTAGAGAAAATAGAAAATCCAATATTATCAGGATAAATAATGATAGGAATTTTCTATTATGCTAATTTTTTCATTATTACCTTCTAAAGCTCATTCACTCCTTTTCTTTCATATGCTTGTCCACTTCAGCTAAATATTTTAATAAAGTATCTGCTATCTCTTGTCTTGGCTTTTCTGTTAAATATAAATCTGATATACAATTAAAAATAGATTGCCGTATTTCCTCCCAGCTATGCAAGTTATGAATATCCAATTTTTCATTACTTTCTGCTTCCATCTCAGCAAACATAAGCTTTAAATGCTGAATATCTGAAATAAGGAACCATGCTTTTCCATTGATTTCAAGCGGGATTTCTTGCTCTGCAAACTGTAATAGCTTATCTTCCATTTTTCTTTTGCCTTCTACTAAACCTTTGTGATATGCTTGATTTAAAATTCCTTGTGTTTCAACTCTTCTCATGTGATTTCCTCCATTTCTTATTTTTACTTCTAATATAATCAATTTAATTTTTATGGTTTGTGATTTTCTACAATATTTATATATTTGTAAATGGTTACTCTACTTATTTGACAGAGCCTTGCAAATTCTGATAAGTTAATAGTATTACTTTCAAACATTGGATAATATTTATAGAAAATTGATGGAATATTATCAATAGTTGTTTTTGGTCTTCCTAAAGTTTTCCCTTTTTCTCTTGCATTAGCTAATCCTGACTTTATGCGCTGAACAATAATATCATGTTCTAATTCTGCAAAAACTCCCCACATCATAATCATTCCTTTTGTAAGTGGATCAATGTCTTTTCCTGGGGAACAGTCTATAGTAAGACTTCCTGCAATAATTAGCTTAATTTTCTTTTCCTGTACTTCTCTGATAATTTCACATAACTTTTGTGTACTTCTAGTTAATCGACTAACTTCTAATGAAGTAATGGAATCACCCTCTTTCACAATCTTCATTAAACGGTTAAATTGTATCCTATCATTGTTTTTACCAGATTCATATTCCCAAAATATATTTTCCTGTCTGATTCCAAGTGCAATAAGTTCTCTCTTTTGGCGGTCAATATCTTGTTTGGATTCATTAGTACTACAACGGGCATATCCGTATTCTACCATATTATTTTACCTCCTATATTAATATCTTCCATTTGATTGCCAAAATATAATATTTGAGATAAAAAATAATGTTCAACTAGGCAATATGTAAAGGAAATCCTAATTTCTTTTTCTTTACAAAATAAAGTACTTTTTTATAAAATATGTGCAATCTTACCCTTATTTCTTGTGTAAAGGAAATCAGATACTTTTTTGTACAATATTTTCTGTTTATTTTCTATCTGTCTTAAAACTGTATATTATTTATGGGGGAAATTGATGATAATAGATATTAAGGTTAAAGATTAAAACTAAATAGAGAATTTTTACACAGGATAAAATTCACAGAAGGCAGCAGGATACACAAAAAGCACCTTTCAAAGATTTAACTCTTCTACAGATGCTTTTCTGATTGAACATTTATCCTACTTGTGATACAATGAATATGTGTAATCGAAAAGAAAGCAGGATGCGATGTTCCAATATGATGCCCTCTAGTCTTACGAAAGAGGGTGGTGCCTTGTGAGTATAATGGAAGTCCTTACATTATTACTTGTTGTTTTTGCGGCTCTGTCTTACATAGATAATCATAAAAAGAATTAAGCATCCCTACCCTGAGAAAGTAAGATGCTTATTCTTTATCGGCTCATTATTTACCGAGGGCAATCGGAACTCGTGTCCGATATACCTTTCTGAGTAGATTATACTATAGAGCTGCTTGTTTTGCAAGTGGCTCTTTTAATTTTTTAATAAGATTATTATGTAAACAGAAATATCATCTTAACTTGAATATCGATATTTTTCACTATATATACTATCTTAATTACCTCTTTGACACTCCCCACAGCTAAAACAAGGGATTTTACGACACATTGGATAATTAAGTAACTCCTGCTGCTACACTCTACTTATAAGTTTTGTTTAATACCAAAAGATTTGTTAAAAAAGCTCTCAATCTCCTCTAAACGTCTTCTGACTGACTCCTTCTTTCCAGAGCCACTTCCTGCATTACGGTTATAAATCTCTGATAAGGTAGCGGACTTACTCCCAGAAAAGAATACTGCTGCCCATTCTGCCATTTGCTTATCAGATAATCCTTTTTGTATAGATTTCCAAACTATAGGCACAATACTAATTAAATGGGTTCTAGTCAATAATCTTTTTGCAATTTTCTTGTCCTCAATCATTCCATGCATAGAAATAATTCTGTCATAAATTTCCCTTAACTGACTCTTATCTGCTTCTGTAAATTCTGCATTTGCTATCAGAGGGCGAATACTCTTTGTTTCCATACATGGCTCTGTTTCATGAAGCATTGCATAGGATTTAATTACAATATCTTCATTAGTATACTTCTCCATTGCCTTTTCTGTCAATGCACTCTTAAATAATTTATGCTGTCCAAGTTCCTTAATTGCTTCCATAGATTTTGCTTTCGCCCTACTTAGCTCAATAGCGGATAAAGGTTTTCCATTATTCAGTCGAAAAAACATTTCTGAAATTTCTTCCTCTGTAATCCCATCAAAGTAATAAACTGTTAGAGAATAGGACTCTAATTCGTCCCGAAGTATTTCTTCCATTTCATCAAAATGAAGGGTATTGATATCCACCATATCTGTTGTTCCATCTTCATTTTCTACCTCAACTTCTGGAATATCTGTTAGTTCAAATTTTCCATTAAGGAAGTCCATAATTGCTCCTGTTCTCTGTTTTCCGTCTAACATATCATATCCTTCTCCATTTTTTGCTGCATAAAATGGGGGTATTGGATATCCTACAAGCATAGAATGAATTAAAAGACTTTTTCTCTTTACATCCCACACATATCCACGTTGGATTGCATTATCAAATTGAATCAATCCTTTTTGTGCCAGCTTATTTAACTGCTTTGCAGTCCAATCAATATTTGCTTTCTTTAACATTTCCTTTCCTCCACAATTAAACGAATGAATATTATTTATCAAAAAGTTCTTTTAAAACTCTTGGATGGTACTGCTGGTGGTTTACCCTCTCAATTTTCTCTTTGGTGTGCCTGTCCGTTAATCCTTTAATCCCACCTAACAGAATCGCATTGATTTTTCGGGTTTCATTTTTATTTTTCCTTCTTCTGATCAACCTTTCCTGCATCATCTTATATAGCTGATATCCTTTTTGAGCATTTAGACTATAAAATTCTATAGCATGGTAAATATCTGTAATTTCTTTCTCAATCTCTAAATACTCCAACTCTAAAAATTCTTTTCTCTTGATAAGTAAATCAAAATTGATTTCCAAACAATCTACCAAATTATCAATGTCAAGCTCTGGAACTTCCATTTGTTTTCTTCTTGCTTCTACTGTGCTAATTACTCTCCATTCCTCAAGATTCTTTAACTCTGAATCCAACTTTTCTAATACTCTTAATGCCATAGAATATCTAAATTTCACAGCATCTTGATAGTCATACACAAGAATATCTTTACTCTTAACTTTGTCAAATCCAATAAATCTATTACCTCCTGCAATGACATACCTGATAGACTTTTTTCTTTTCATAATGTTCTATCCTTTTCTCTATGGGCAGCTTTAAACTTGACTGCCCATAGTATCCACTATTTAACGATTATTCAACAAATATAATAGATCGTAATAGGCTTTTGATTTGTTTCAATTCTGAGAAATATATATATTTTTTTAATCCCATGTACCTGGAAATATCTTTATATGAAAAGCCTTGCAATTTTAAAAGCACAATATCCATTTGTTGCTCTGACAAGATAGAACGAATCTTTTCCATCAATTTTCGATCTTCTTGAGTCTGAATTATAGTGTCTATGATATCCTCCCTAGAATCTGCAATGATATTGCTATAGCATCTGCTTCCTGTATTAGAATATCCATCTGATATCACTGTATTTAAACTAATAGCTCCATGCTCTGCTGCCCGTTTTAAACGATTTTTTGCCCTTAGATCATTTTGTATTGCAGAAGACATTTTCTTATATGCGATTGTTGAAAAGCGATATTGTTGTAAATCCTCTCTATTTAAGTATATCTGACATGCATGAAGATAAGCTTCAATAACTACTGTATAGTACTCTTCTACAGGATAATTCTTACAGTTAAGAAAATGATATACTAAATCATGATTTTTCTCAGCAAACTTCTGCTCCTCTCTAGTCAGCGGGCGAATCTTACTTTTTTCTTTTCGTTTCATATTAAAGCTCCTTTAATGTTAGAGATAATCAGTTTCTTATTTCACTCATGAGTTAATGACTGTGGTGAAAATCGAATTCACCTTTTAGCACCAGCCAGCCTAATAATAGATAGTTATTATTGGGATTCCTTTTGACTTGTTTTATCGTTCTTTAGCTTGTCTTCATACCATGTTATTCCGCTTCCTTTGTAATTAGTTTTAGGCTGTAAGATAGCACTTTTCCCAATCCTCTGAACAACTTTTTCTTTGGTTTGTACTGCAAATTCATAAGTTTGTACATGCATTGCTTTACTTCCTTTCTCCTTTAATTATGAAATCTATCTTCTAAGTAATCTGGTAGAATATTTATTTTTATTAAGTTTTTTTAATTCTTCTATCCAACTATTGCATTTTTTTGGCTATTATGGTTTTTTCGTCCTTTTTGTGATATAATAAAATATTAACACTATTTCATGTAATAGGGACAAAATGTTCCTATTGCTATTTATTATATAGGAACATTTTGTCCCTGTCAATATATTTAAGGAGGATATATGAATTTTTCAAAAAAACTAAAAGAGTTACGTCTTATGTTAGGTTGTACTCAAGCACAAATGGCCAACTTATTAGGCATTACTGTACGTGGATATAGAAATTATGAATTAGGTGCAAGAGAGCCTGAATTATCTATCTTAATTCAACTAGCAGATTACTTTAAAGTTTCTCTTGATGAATTAGTCGGGAGAGACTTTCCTAAGGATTCTTTGATGGATTCCAAATAGTTCTTCCAGAGAATCCCATATTTCAAAATCTCCTCCACGCGCCCCCGACTCAATAAAGCGATAATATCTCTCACTGATTCCTAAATACTCAGCAACCTCTTTCTGAGTCATGCCCGCCCTCTGGCGGGCTTCCTTCAAGTTCTTCCTCATTACTACACCTTTCTACTTTTGCATATTTCCAGTAGCTCCTGCACCTGCTTCTTTAAAACAGTGTTCTCCTGTTCCAGCTTCTCTACTTTTTCGGCTATCATGACTTTTCCTCCTCTTTGTGATATAATAAAACATTACTATATCTGAAATATTATAACGTCCGTTTCGGTCGCTATATTTGTATTATAACGTCCGTTTCGGTCGTTGTCAATCTCTTTTGGAGGATATTATGAACAAATTAACAAACAATCTAAAGTATT
>CANPBV010000071.1 GCA_947572405.1 uncultured Mycoplasmatota bacterium
AAAAGCAAAAAAATGTTCCTGCTAATAAAACAAGCAACGCCAAAAAGGAGAAAAAACCTAAAAAGAAAAAAAGAGGCATCGCTAAAAAAATATTTCTGGGAATTTTTATTCTTTGCATTATTTTAGGAATTGCAGCTTGTATCATGGCAGGATTGTTCTTTCAAGATATTGCAAAAAACGCCCCTAAATTTGATCCAGAACGACTAGATCGCCAAGAAGCTTCTGTATTCATTGATATAACTGGAAAAGAAATTGCGAAAGTCGGAGCTCAAAAACGTGAAAAAATCACATATGATCAAATGTCGGAAAATTTAATCAATGCGATTATCGCAACAGAGGATTCTAGATTCTTTAAACATAATGGTTTCGATTTACCACGCTTCTTAAAGGCATCATTCAATCAATTACTTGGTCGTGGTGGTGGGGGAGCTTCTACTCTTACCATGCAAGTTTCTAAAAATAATTACACAAGTACAGAAAGTAAAGGTTGGGAAGGAATTAAACGTAAATTTACTGACATTTATATGGCAATGTACCAATTAGAAAAAACATATACAAAAAATGAAATTATTGAATTTTATGTCAACGATAATTACTTAGGTGGTAGCTCTTATGGAGTGGAGCAAGCATCTCTCACCTATTTCAGTAAACATGCAGCCGATTTAAATCTTGCCGAAGCGGCAATGATTGCTGGGTTATTCCAATCTCCTTCAGGATACGATCCATTTTTATATCCCGAAGCCTGTGAAAAAAGAAGACAAACCGTTTTATATCTTATGGAAAGACATGGCTATATTACCTCAGAAGAACGAGCTATCGCTTCTGCTATGACAGTACAAAAAATCTTAAATCCAAATACAGAAACAAGTGATTCTGGAAATGAATACATGAAATTTATTGATTTAGTAATCAAAGAAATTGATAATGACTTAAAGCTAGATCCTTATACAACGCCAATGAAAATTTATATGACATTGGATACTTCTAAACAAGACGAAATCAATAAAATTTTAACTGGAGAAACTTATAAATGGCAAAATCCAGTTGTTGACGCTGGAGTTGCTATGATTGATAATCAAACAGGTGCTATTTTAGCAATTAGTGGTGGACGACATAACATGTATGGAGTCAAAGATTATAATTATGCAACAATCAAGCACCAAATTGGTTCTACTGCCAAACCATTATTCGATTATGGCCCTGCAATTGAATACTTAAATTGGAGTAATATGCAACCAATTGTAGACGATGAACACGGTTATTCGAGTGGTGGTACAGTAAATAACTGGGATTTAAAATACATGGGGATGATGACTGTGCAAGATGCTCTTCGTATGTCAAGAAACATTCCAGCCATTAAAGCCTTCCAAGCGAATAATAACAAAGATATTCAAAAATTTGTCTCTAATCTTCATCTAAGTCCAGAATTAAGGGACGGAATTATAAACGAGGCACATTCTATTGGTGGATATGCTGGAGAATCCCCTGTTTCACTTGCCGCTGCCTACTGTGCATTTGCAAATGGTGGGTATTATGTCACACCACATAGCTATACTAAAATCGAATTCAGAGAAACTGGTGAAGTTCATAATAAAAAGGTTGAAAAAACAAGTGCAATGAGTGAGGAAACCGCTTACATGATTATGCATATGTTATTAGAAACACCATCTTATGCTTTGGGAGGGTATTCCAATATCCCTGGGGTTACTTATGGTGCTAAAACAGGAACAACAAACTTTTCTGAAGCTACATTCAAAGATTGGAAATTGCCAATCAATTCAGTTAATGATTTCTGGGTTGTTGGATCAAGCCCAACCTATACAATTGCTTCATGGTATGGATATGATGAAGGATTAACAAAGGAAAATGTAGCAGCTGGATATATTAATAAACAAGGTCAATATAATCATTTGCGATTATTTCAAACTTTGGGTCGTGCTCTTTTCGAAAAAGGAACCAAATTTACAAAACCAAATGGAGTTATTGAAATTAAAGTTGAAAAAGATAGTTACCCACTTGCTTTACCAAGTGAGAATACCCCAAGTGATATGATTATAACAGCGTTATTCAAAAAAGGTACGGAGCCTACGGAAACCTCTACTCGCTTTGCTTCTTTAAGTAATGTTTCAAATTTAAAAGGTAGTTCTTCTGGAAATAAAGTGACTCTTTCTTGGAATGGAATTACTAGTCCAATTTATACAACCGCGGATGGAATACGTAATGTGTATAAAAATTTATTTAAAAAAGATGATTATTTAGAAAGTTATGTGAATTCACAATTGAATTATAACAACAATCATATTGGAAGTTTGGAATACCATGTTTATCGAAGAAACGCCGATGGTTCTTTAACATTAATGGCGAAATCAGCTGGAAATGAAGTTACGTTTACTGAAAACTCTGGTGGAAAAAATACATACATTGTTAAAACAAGTTATTCTATCTTTACTGGGGCTACTAGTAGTGGAGCTGAAGTTTCTCTCACAGTTGAACAAGCCCCAAAACCAGATGAAAAACCAGAAGAAGAGGAAAAAGAAGATATTTCAATTCTCGTTAATGGAAGCAAAAATATAAAGATTTCAGAAACCAATCAATTTGATGAAACTGGATTTTCTTATATCATGGTTACAGAACGCATTAATGGGATTTTAACAGATGTTACAAATAAAGCTACTATAGAAGTAACTCATGATACATTTGATTATACAAAACCAGGAACTACTTATAAGGCAATTTTAAATGTATCCTATAAAAAGAAAACTAGGACAATTGAATTAAATATTACAATCGAATAAAAGAAGGGATGTTAATATTCCTTCTTTTGTTTGCATATATTTTTTAATTGACATATCTTACATTCTGGATTAGTAGCTTTACAATAATATCTACCAAATAAAACAAGTTGATGGTGTAACCTACCTAATTTATCCTTCGGAAACTTTTTTGTAAGTTTTTTTTCTATAACACCAACATCATCACTTGTCTTTGACAGTCCAAGTCTTTTGCTCACTCTACTCACATGTGTATCTACAGCAATCACATTGACATTATATAAATTACTAAGGACAACATTGGTTGTTTTTCTACCAACCCCACTTAATGATTCCAAAAATTCTCGATCATTTGGAACTATCCCATTGGATTCTTCTAAAAGCCTTTCGGCAATCAATTTGATATTTGAAGCCTTTCTTTGAAAGGTTCCAATCGGTCTTATAATCTCTATCAAATCGTTTAAAGGAGCATTTTTTAAATCTTCTAATGTTGGATACTTCTCAAATAACACCTTAGTTACCATATTGACTCGTTTATCCGTAGTCTGGGCACTTAGCATGACAGCTATCAATAATTCATAATCTTTTGTATAATTTAGTTCACACTTTGGATCTGGAAAAAGAACATCTAAATATTCCATTATTTCATTCATTAATATCATTTAACCAATCATAATTATCAAAAATTTCTAATGATTTTACTTTTCTTGTTTGAAAAGCTTTTTTTTCTTTTTCCACATCTTCTGATGTTTTAATCCCTTTTTTATACCAATTATGAAGAATTCGATCAATATATCGGAGATTTGTTGTTCCATTGTAAATAGCTTCTTTTAAAGCCAATAAAACAAGTTCTTCTGTATAATCTCCATCTAACCATGCATTAATAATCTCATATTCCATAGGAGATAGAGTCCTCCCAAACTCTTTTTCAAACATCGTATAAATGTCAGTAGATATTTCTTTTTTCTTTTCCTCTACAGTTCCATTTACAATTATATAAACAAGTTTCTGATATAATCCATCTAAGTTAATCAATTCATCTCTTATGTTTCCGACTTTTTTCACTTCTAATTTTAATAACCCTAAAGATGTTAAAACTGCAATTTCATCCATTACTTCTTCTAATGACAAATGTAAATCCAATCCTACTTGTTTTGGGTTAAAAGAAGCATTTTCTAGATTTAATAAATACATCAATAAAATCAATTCTCTATCGGTTAATTTTAAATCTTGATATTTATATAGTAACAATTTAGGTATCGCAATGTCTCCAGCTTTTAAGATTTTCCATAAATTTTCTGTCATATTACACCACCTTATGTGTGTTATTTATTATATAACAATTTGTTATTTTCGTCCATTATATTTTTTCATAACATATTTTTTTATGAAAACTTTTACATTTTCTAAGTTTCCAGATACAATTTGTTGTTCTAAGTCCTCATATACATTCCCTATTTCTTCCCTTGGAACCAATCGCATTAATTCTTTAGGAGTTAGCGCAATTTCATCTCGATGATGAATTGGAATTTTTTTATAGGCTTCTATTATCTCACCTTTTGCTTTTCCTTTTATTTCTGCAATTAATCCACAATAGTAATATCCATATTGATATAAAATATAAGGATCCAATATATCTTGTTTTAATAACTGTTTTAATTTTTCAATTTCTCTTTTTTCATTCTTTGAAAATTTATAGTTAGAAGAAAAGTCTAATTGTGCCCAAATTCCTAAAACTGAGGTGCGAGTATTTACTTTGCTTAAGCCGGATAAGTCTAATTCTACTTCTATCTCTTTTAATAATTCAATTCCATATTCTACATTGTCACTTTCAAAAATACGATTTAATTCTTCTCGTTTTCTATGAAAAGATAATTCTTTCAAATTTTTTTTATATAATGAAATTGCTTCTTTTAATTCTGTATCCAATTTAAAATTTAGGGTAGTAGCAAAACGAATTGCCCTTAGAATTCTTAGACTATCCTGTTCTATTTTTTCTTTTGCATTTCCAACTACTCGAATTAATTTTTTATCAATATCTTTTCTGGCTTCCAATAAGTCTATAAAATTTCCATGTTTATCCATACAAAGAGTATTTATGATAAAGTCTCTTCGCTTTAAATCAATCGATAATTCTGTTGCATATGTAATTGTTGGTTTTCTATGATTTTGATAATTTAATTCTATTCGATAAGTTGTGACTTCAATTAAAGTTTCACCCATCTTAACGATTACTTTTCCATATTCCGAATATTTATCATCAAGATCAGGAAATATTTTTTTTAGATCTTCAGGCGTTGCATTCGTTGTAACATCATAATCAGTTGTTTTCCTACCTAAATAAAAATCTCTTGGATATCCTCCTACGACATATGCTTCGTACCCTGCTTTTGTGATTTTATTTAATACTTCTATTAATGTTATATCCATAGTATCCCTCTTCTATAGAAAAAAAAGACTCTCGTCTTTTAATTTAAAGCATCTTTTAATTTAGTTCCAGCTTTGATTGTTGTAGCAACTCTTGCAGGAATTTTAACAGTTTCGCCAGTTCTTGGATTACGTCCTTCTTTGGCTTCTTTTTGCTTTGCAGTAAAAGTACAGAACCCTGTTAAAGTTACTTTTCCGTCATCTTTTAAACCTTTAATAACTCCGTTCATCATAGCTTCTAAAGCTCTTGCTGAATCAGCTTTTGTTAATCCTGTTTCTTCTGCAATAAAATTGATTAAATCTGTCTTTGTCATTGTTTTACCTCCCTATTGTGTTAAGCTATTTTGCTTACAATCTAAGAATATCATTTTTTCCTTATAAAATCAATATATTTTCCTCATTTTCTTATATTTTAAATTTTTTTAACGGCTAAAACTATTACTTATAATTATTCATCTAAAATTGGGGGTATGAATGAATTATAATGAAAGTTTTATCATCCTGTTCAATCTTTAAGTAGCACCCAATATTCGAATAAAAATATAAAATACTTGATGGCTATTCTAAATACCAAATTTAGTTTTCCAATCACCTTTCCTGAATCTTATGATCAGACATTTCTTGGCTATTCTATATTGCCCTTTTTTTATTTCTATACTGAGCTTCTACCAGCCAAGAATATATGGTGAATCCTTTGTTCCTGCTCCTCCAATAATCATAACATTGTCCTTCAAGTACAGTACAGGTTTGGCTGCAAAATTATTATTTGCGCTAACAATATCCACTCCCCCATCTGTTCTTACCCGCCAAACGGTATTACTCCTATCACTGACTGGAGTTAGCGTCCATTGATAACTGGCATCCCCTAAGAGCCAGCTATTCCCTGCACATTGTGTGTTCAAATCACTTCCAGACCAATCATAAATATTGGCACTATTGCAAGAACTTCCCCCAGATGTTGCATATAAATAATCACTTGGATACATAAGCGCTATTTTCCCTGTCCATGTTGTTGGCCTTCCATTATATACATTTGTTCCGCGCTCATATAGATACATATTCCATCTATTAATTTGCACATCATTCCAACCCCCGAGATTCCATACCTGACTTTGATTTACCATGTTTTGATATCCACTATTTATTGTGTTCCAATATGTCGTATTTAAAATTGTCATTAATGAGGCTCTACTCCAATCATTTATGTTATTTTGATCCCACATAGTAGATAAATATTGTGTGCCTGCTTTTGTATAATTCCCCCAATATATTAATTTCATCTGGTTTCCAAATACTCCTATTATCCTATATGCGACCCCATTAAATATGACAAAATTATCTGGGTCTGCCCCTAAATATCGATATCCGCCTGCTATTGAAGTGAGACCCTTAGTTATGGCCAATTCAGAACCCGATAAACGGTTTGGAATATCAACATATGCATACCAAGGATTATCATCATGATTATTACCGATCCCATCTTTGGTAAATACTCGTGCATAATATCGTTGATTATAGTGATGAAAAGCAGTCGGAGTTATATCACATCTATATGCATTTGCTCCTGCATCCCAAACTACTCCCATTGATAACCAGTTTTCATAGTTTCCATCTTGTGTCGAAGCCTGACAGCGTATTTCATTGATTCCTCTTGGATCACTAGTTTGTATATATAATCGTGCCACATTAGCAGTCGTTTCTCCCCACCACCAGTTATCCAAGGTTGGGGCTGTTTTATCTATATTGGCTGTTCTTGCTATCTCAGCACCAGCATTTCCAGCATGATCTACTGCTCTAAAATATCTTGTATGTGTTCCTTCTGTTGTCATTGCATACAGTTCATTTGTATAATCATATGCATAATCGTACCAATTTACGTTATCCGCCGATATTTGATATTTGGCTACTCCACTTAAGTTATCTGTACTTCCACTTGCACCATTCCATGTATTACAAGATGTAGCAGCATAAACATTATTATTTGTCCATGTTCCTTGTGTATATCTTGTACAACTATCAAAAACAAATTCTGCTTCTGTTGGCACAGTTGGCGGAGTTGTATCTATATTACCTTTTCTTACTATCTCAGTACTTACATTTCCTGCATGATCCACTGCTCTAAAATATCTTATATTTATTCCTTCCTTTTTCATTCCATATAATTCATCTGTATTATCGTACGCGTAATCGTACCAATTTACGTTATCCGCAGATATTTGATATTTGGCTACTCCACTCAAATTATCTATACTTCCACTTGGTCCACCCGAGTCATTACAAGCAGAAAGCGCGAAAATCATCTCGTGTGTCCATGTTCCCTGTGTATACCTTGTGCAATCCCCATATACAAACTCCATTGTTGGGGCTGTTGGTGATGTTACATCAATATAGTATGTTCCACTATTCATTTCACTTCTATTTCCATATTGATCGGTTCCCTTTAATTTGATTTGATAGATTCCATCTCCATTTAGGGCAATATCTACTTGTCCACTTTTTCCTGATACTGTTACATTTTTGATTCCTTGCGTTTCGTTA